>JAFACJ010000541.1 GCA_023425615.1 Actinomycetes bacterium | reverse complement strand
GGGCGTGGCAGAGATCGTGGAAGGTGGGCTTGAAGCCCAGTCCGGCGGCTTTGCAGACGGGGTTCCAAGCTCCGGTCCGGAAGGCGGAGGCTGGGATATGGGGATCCGTGTCGACGAATCGGGTTTTGCGTTGGTTGTCTTTGCCCTTGGCCCGTCGTTTGGCGTGGTAAGCGGCGGCAGCGACTCGGCAGGGGTTGCACGCAGGAAGCCGGTCTCGTTTTCCAAGCACCTGGATGATGTCTCCGTTGATGCTTGCCGTCTCAGCGATGAAGACGCCGATCGCGATCCAGGTCTGGCCTCTGCGGTGACGTCGTGTTTTCTTCTCCGAGAGGGCTTGCTCGCCGGTGGAGTCGGGAGCGACTGGGGTTGGTCCGGGATGAGCCGTTGGGGGGCGATGCCTGAACCCGGTGATGTCTCTCGTCGTCTGATCATGGAAGAAGCCATGAAGGGGGATCCTTTTGAAGGACGATGCGGACGACCGGTTCGAGTTGGCCGAGTCGCTGGATCGACAGGGGCGGCTTCGGGAGGCTGAAGAGCACTACCGGGCCGCGGGTGAGGCGGGGCATGTCGAAGCCATGGTTCAGCTTGGGCTCCTGGCGGTCGAGACGGACGAGAACGAGGCCGAGCGGTGGTGGCGGGCGGCCGCCGAGGCGGGCAGCAAGGTCGGGATGGGCAACTTGGGCATTCTCCTGTTCGATCAGCGCCGGATCGGGGAAGCGGAAGTCTGGTTCCGGGCAGCGGCCGAGAAGGGCGACGCGGATGCCATGCACAACCTCGGCCTGCTCCTTGTCAGGCGAGGGGACATCGATCAGGGAGCTGAGCAGTTTCGAAAGGCGGCCGAGGCGGGTCATGTGGCCTCGATGGCCAACTTCGGCGTCGCCCTACGGGACCTGGGCCGTCTGGCCGAGGCCGAACAGTGGTTTCGACGCGCGGCTGAAGAGGGCGACGCCTGTGCGATGACCAATCTGGGCAGTCTCCTCTACGAGCTCGGTCGCCGAGAGGAAGCCGACCAGTGGTGGGAGAAGGGTGCGGAAGCCGGCGATGCGGACTCGTTGTTCAACCTGGGTGTCCGCTGCGAACACAGGAACGAGTTGACGCAGGCGGAGGGCTACTTTCGGAAGGCCGCGCAGGAAGGTCACCCGCGTGGTGAGGCCAGGGCGAAGGCACTGGTCACCGGCCTGCGAGCCAATGGCGCCCCGTACATGCCGGGCCTGTTCTGACCTCGCGGCCCCCGGCCCTCCTGAAAGCCCTGGACGCCTTAAAGCCCTGGACGCAGCGGGCTGCCGGCCGTCGCCTCGAACTCGACGCCACCGCTCGCAACTGGAACACCGTGACCAGTCTGGCAGGGAGGGAAGGCATAAGCGCGTGCCGTCAGGCAGGGTGAGTAGGGATCAATGAAGGGTCACTCGGGGATGGGTTCGACCGCAGCCCTGGACGGTGGTGGATCGGTCTGGGCTGTGGCTGGTGGGATACAGGTGGCCGGCGGTGTGGCCGCCCGGTAGGTTCGCCCTGTGGATGGCCTACGGAGCAGGCGCCTGGTGCTACGTCAATGGAGGAGCGATGACCTCGGTCCCTGGGCGGAGATGAACGCCGATCCGGAGGTTCGCAGGTATCTGCCGCCGGGGCCGTTGACCCGAGCCCAGAGCACTGCCTCGGCCGAGCGCTTTCGCGCTGTCATCGAGGAACACGGCTGGGGCTTTTGGGCGGTGGAGGTGACGCGGACCGGTGAGTTCATCGGCTTCACCGGCCTTGCTCCGCTGGGTGAGGACATGCCGTTCGCCGGTATCGAGATCGGCTGGCGTCTGGCCCGCTCCGCTTGGGGCCACGGCTATGCAACCGAAGCGGCTCGAGCTTGCCTCGACTTCGGCTTCGCAGAACTCGGCTTGAACGAGATCCTTGCGATCACCTCCACCACCAACCACCGCTCCCGGGCCGTCATGCGCCGCCTGGGCATGGTCCACGACCCGTCCGAAGATTTCGACGATCCCGGGGTTCCCGAGGGACCCCTCCGCCGCAGCGTCCTCTACAGAGCTCTCCCAGAAGAAGCACCAGGGTTCTCATGACGCGTGCGCGATAAGACACGTCAGGACAAGGGGTTCCTGCAGCGCTTCGGCTTCTTGTTCATAGGCGTTGCTGTACAGCGGCCGAATACGGCAACACCGCCTCACGGCATCGAACGGGAAAACATGCGAGAGCAGTAGGCGGAGACTCTGACCTTGGAGTGTCCCTCGTTCGCATCGAAGAAGTACCGCCGTTGCGGAGGCCGG
Source organism: Actinomycetes bacterium (assembly GCA_023425615.1). Classification (GTDB taxonomy): domain Bacteria; phylum Actinomycetota; class Actinomycetes; order Streptosporangiales; family Streptosporangiaceae; genus Actinocorallia. The sequence continues at coordinate 1,103 of JAFACJ010000541.1, read as the reverse complement.
CTGATCGAGCTCGAAGCGGGGGGCTCGCGGGCCCAGCCCCTCGCGGGCTAGAGCACTCGTCCGGGCGAAGGGTCGTCCGTCCCGCTCCGTGATCGGGGAACGGCCAGTGTCACCTTGGTCGCTGTGCGGCGTATCCGCCGAGGTCCTGCCAGGGGAAACGCGAGGCGAGGTCGGCGAGTTGGCCGACGTACTTCATGACGAGCTCCGGGGCGGCTCCGCGTGGCACCTTGTTGTCATGGGTGAGGCACAGGTAGTCGCCTTCGATCCACCACACCGGGGGAAAGCCCGGTGACATGGCTGTTCTCCGCACTGACGGCGTCATCAGCGTACGGGTGAAATCGGGGTCGTCGGTGGATGCCGGGAACCCGTCGTCATGGTGCAGAAACGAGGAGTGGACGAAGGGCAGTGCCAGCGGCAGTCGGAGGAGCCATGTGGTCTGCACGATCGTCCTGGAGAATCCGCGCGGGCCGGACCGGTCGAAGACCGTCACCGCCAGCCCGTCCATGTCCGCGTGAAGGATGTTCCTGCCGGTCGTCGATGTGGCGCCGTTCGGGACGCTTCTGAGCCTCACCGCGGTTCGCGGCCCGGGCACCGGGACGGTGCCCTCGGGTTCGTACTCCCATTTCAGGCGATGCGCCAGCCGTCGGCGGCCCGCGGCCTGGGCCATGTCATCGAGGTGTTGGTACACGGCATAGCACCCGATGCCCAGGACGATCTCGACCGTGAACACCGCCATGCCCACGAGCACGGCGTCGACGTTCGGGAACGCCTTGACCGTGACGTAGGCGCCGCCGAAACCCGAAAGGACGAGGAGGGCCGTCGCCGGGATGGTCACGGTCGTGCCGAACCTGCGTCCCAGCAGTGCGGTGAGTGCTCCCGTGCACGCGCCTCCGATCGTCGCCGAGGCCGCCACCGACAGGCCCGCCGCGAGCGGAACCAGGCCGATGAAGCATGCGGTGAAGATCAGGAGCAGCACGAGGAACTGGTTCGGTTCGTCCACGCTTTCCCCCGGGTCGCGCCGTACGCGATCAGGGCGCAGCTGCCCGGAATACGGCCCGCTCTCCACGACCGGACGTCCGATGTCCCTGACCGCTTGCTGCAAC
>JAFACJ010000535.1 GCA_023425615.1 Actinomycetes bacterium | reverse complement strand
CCGCAGGTCCTGGGCGTGCCGGTCCTGGATGAGGTCGGTCACCAGGCGCAGCAGGACCTGGTCGCGGGGGGGGGGGGGCGGGGGCCCCCCCCCCCCCCCCCCCCGCGGCTCAGCCCCGCCTCACAGGTAGGGGCCGCTGGAACGGTGCTCCTCGTCCGGCTGCTGGCCCCCGGCGGTGGGGAGGAGCCCGGCGGGCAGGGCGCGGCGCATCTGCTCCAGCTGGGCGCGTGCCGCCATCTGCTGGGCGAAGAGCGTGGTCTGGATGCCGTGGAACAGGCCCTCCAGCCAGCCGACGAGCTGGGCCTGGGCGATCCGCAGCTCCGACTCGCTGGGCACCTCCGAGGCGAACGGCAGGGAGAGCCGTTCCAGCTCCTCCACCAGCTCGGGGGCGAGCCCGTCCTCCAGCTCCTTGATCGAGGCGCTGTGGATCTCCCGCAGGCGGGCGCGGCTCGCCTCGTCCAGTGGTGCCGCCTTCACCTCCTCCAGAAGCTGCCGGATCATGCCGCCGATCCGCATGACCTTGGCCGGCTGCTCGACCATGTCGGTGAGGGATCGCGGGTGCTCCTCGTCCTGGTCCTTACCGGCATCCGCACCGGGACCGCCGGGACCGACGATGAACATCTGCGGTTCGTGCTGCTGTTCGCTCATGACTCCCCAGTCTCCAACAGGATCTTGCCGAAATGTCCGCTGCTCTCCATGATCTGGTGCGCCTCTCCCGCCCGGCTCATCGGCAGCACCCTGTCGATCACCGGGCGGACCACCCCCGCTTCCAGCAGCGGCCACACGTTCTGGCGGACGGAGGCGACGATGTCCGCCTTCTCCTCCAACGGGCGGGCCCGCAAGGATGTTGCGTGGACGGAGGCGCGCTTGTTCAGCAGTTTGCCGAGGTTCAGCTCCGCCTTGGAGCCGCCCTGCAACCCGATCACCACCAGCCGCCCTCCGGGGGCCAGGGCCGAGATGTTGCGGTCCAGATACTTGGCGCCCATGTTGTCGAGGATCACATCGAAGTCACCGGCCTGGACGAAGTCCTCGGTGTGGTAGTTGATCGTCAGGTCGGCGCCCAGTTCGACGCACCGGTGCGCCTTCGCCTCGGTGCCGACGGTGCAGGCGGTGAAGGCGCCGCGCTGCTTGGCGAGCTGGATCGCCATGGTGCCGATCCCGCTGCCGCCTCCGTGGACCAGGAACCGCTCTCCCGGCTTGAGGGAGGCGAGCATGAAGACGTTCGACCAGACGGTGCAGACGACCTCGGGCAGGGCCGCGGCCTCCACCGTGGACAGGCCGGCGGGGACGGGCAGGAGCAGTTCCTGCGCCACGGTCACCCGCTCGGCGTACCCGCCGCCGGTCAGCAGCGCGCACACCCGGTCGCCGACCGCCCAGCCGTCCACTCCGGGGCCGGTGGCGACGACGGTTCCCGCGGCCTCCAGGCCCGGGTACTCCGGGGCGCCCTCAGGCGGCGGGTAGAAGCCGAGCCGCTGCAGGACGTCCGCCCGGTTCACGGCGCTCGCGGCCACCTCCAGCAGCACTTCGCCGGGCCCGGGAACCGGGTCGGGCACCTCCCGCCAGGAGAGGTTCTCTGGTCCGCCGGGTTCGAGGATGGAGATCGCGTGCATGAACCTCACGCTACCCATAGCGGGCGCGGCACCGGGCCGCGCCCGCTATGGTGGTGTCGGCACTGGAGGGTTCGCATAGTGGACGAGTGCAGGCGCCTTGAAAGCGCCCGGGCCTTCACGGGTCCCGTGGGTTCGAATCCCACACCCTCCGCTACAGCATGAGGGCGACCACCGCGATCACGATGATGACGAGGACGGCGGCGACGCCGGCGATGAGGCCCAGCGGCAGCCCCCCTGAGGGGACCTGCTCGGGCTGCTGCCCCTGCTGCTGGGCGAACAGACGGAACTGATGGGTGTCCCTGGCGGGATCCGAGGGGTTCTCAGCCATGCGCGGGAGCGTAGCCGAGATCACGGCAAATGTAACGATTTGGGCTAGGCAGCTTCCGCGCCGAGTTCGGTGAGGACCGCGGCCTTGAGCGCGTCGAGATCGGTCTCGTCCCGCCGCAGGGCGCGGACGGGCGCGCTCTGCGGCAGCATGAGCAGCCCGAGCAGGATGTGCCCGTCGCCGATGGACCGGTGCCGGTTGTTGATCGCCACCCGCAGGGAGAGCTCCAGGGTCTTCTTGGCCTCGGCGGAGAAGCGCGGACGGCCTCCGCCCCTGCGCCGGTCGAGCGCGCCCTCCCCGAAGGCGGCCTCGGTCGCCTGCCGTACGGCGTCGAGGTCGATGCCGATGGAGGCGAGGGCGCCGGGGTCGAGCCCGTCGGTCTCCGCGATGATCAAGGAGCGCAGCCGCGTCCGGTCCAGGCCGCGGGAGTCAAGGGCACGCGCCACCGCGCCGTGGCCCAGGGTCAGCAGGGCGAGCATCAGATGGCCGGTGCCGATCTGGTCGTGCCGGAGCCAGCGCGCCTCCTCCTGGGCCTGGAGGACGGTGGCCCTGGCGTCCTTGGTGAATCTCTCGAACATGTCAGCTGTCCTTTCCGAATCCGGGGAATCCCCTCAGCCGTGACGACTCGGCGCTCCGGTGCTTCTTGTGGACGGCCTGGCGGCTGACCCCGAGCGCCTCGGCGATCTCCTGCCAGGACCAGCCCAGCGTCCTGGCGTTGCCGACCTGCAGCACTTCCAGCCGGTCGGCCAGCTCGCGCAGCGCCCGCACCGCGCGCAGCCCCACGGCCGGATCCCGGCTGCCCGCCTCGCGGGCGAGCTGTTCTCCACTCGTCATGATGTCAACGTAGGTTGACACGGCCCGCGTGTCAACCCCGGTTGACATCTTCGGGTGTGCGGGAGGGCCGGTCTGGGACGAGTTCTGGGAATCGTGCCACCCGACGGCGTCCGGGAGGGTAATTGTTCGGAGTATGGACGCTCGCTTCCGCGCGTCCTTCGAGCCCCGTGCGGCCGCAGTGGTGTCCGCGCCCCCACTGCGGTCGCACGGTATCTCCCGAAGGGCGCGGAGCCGGCTTACCGGCTGTCCGAGAAGTGCTGGTAGTCCTTGGTGCCGACCCAGTAGCCGCCCCACTTCCAGCCGATGCTCTCGAACGCCTTCACCACGTCGTCGCCGGGCGTGATGACACCGGGGTCCTTGCCGTTGCGCGTCCGGTAGTACTTCGCGCATTTCTTGTGGGCGATCTCCCCGCTCGTGGAGACGTACGGGTTCTGGCACGGGTTGAGGTCGACGGCCATGCCGTAGGCGTGGCGCGACCAGTTGGACGAGCCGGTGGCCTGGCGGCAGTTGAACGCCGAGGTGTTGTTGGCCTCGATCGAGTCGAAGTCATCGCCCTTGTACTCATCGACCGGGACCATCTTCTGGATGGGGTAGCGGTCCTTGTAAAGCTTTTCGAAGACTCCGGCTATCTTTTGGGCCACCTTGGCGTTGATGACCAGCTTGCCTCCTTCGTGTGCCTTGTTATCGAACCCCCAGTAGGGCATCGTGATCACTTTGAGCCCGGAGAGCGGCACGGGGCAGCCCTGTCGCCAGGAGTACCGCAACTGCTCCCGGGTGACATTGTCGATCTTCGCGGTGAACTTCGGAGGCCCCGTGGGAGAAGGCGTCGCGGTCGGAGCGGGCGCCGACTGCGTCCGCGTGCCGGTCGGCTCCGCCCCCTGCTGGGACTGGCCACATGCGGCCGTTCCGACGAGGAGCACCGCTCCCAGGGCGACTATCGAAAAAGCCCGTGAAACGTCCATGACCTCAGGATCGCCCATGACCGAGCCGGACGAACGGCCGACACTCTCCGATGAGTTGTTCCAGATGCGCGAGGCGCCGCAGGCCGGAACGCCGCCGCAGGGCGCGGGCCTGACCTGGCCGGACTTCCTGGGCGAGCCGCCCACCCGCGTCGACGTGCTGCGCGCCGCCGCCGGATTCCTCACCTACGTCCTGGTCAACCTCATCGTCATGTGGGCGCCGCTGCGGCACAGCGGAAGCGGGGCCGGGGTGCAGGCGCTGGTGCTGATCGCCGTCGCCTTCGGCCTCGGCTCGTTCCTGGTCTGGGGAGTGGGCGGCGGCGGGCGTCAGTTCGGGTTCGGGATGATGGGCGGCTGGGTCGCCCTCACCCTGCTGTCCCTGGGCTTCGCCACGGGCCTGGGCTGAGCGCCGGGCGTGGGCCGAGCGCCGGTTCAGCCGGCCCGCTCGGCGATCCTGGTGAAGGCGCGGCCGATGATCTCCAGCTCCTCGGCGGAGACCAGGTCGATGAAGTGGTCGCGCACCGTCCGCACGTGGTGCCGCGCGGCCCGCTCCAAGGCGGCGAAGCCCTCGTCGGTGAGATGGGCGTTGATACCGCGTTTGTCGTCGGCGCAGGCCTCGCGCCGGACCAGTCCCTTGGCCTCCAGCCGGGAGCAGGTGTGGGACAGGCGGCTGCGTGACTGGTAGGCCATGGCGGCGAGCTCGGCCATCCGGAGCCGGCGGTCGGGTGACTCCGACAGCCTGACGAGGATCTCGTACTCGGGCATGGTGAGCCCGTGCTCCTTCTTCAGCTCGCGATCCAGCCGCTCCCACAGCCGGGAGCTGCCTTCGAGGTAGGCGCGCCAATGGCCCTGCTGGGCGGTGTCCAGCCAGCGGGGTTCTTCCATGCCCTCGAGCCTACCGACTCGTTTCCACAGAGTCGGCTGACAGCTCGAACATGTGTGCGCTAACGTTGGGCGTGGTCGAACGCATCTTCGAGTGGGTGAAGGGGGTTGGTTGTGGCGATTGTGGCGACACGCCGTATGTGTTTCTACGGAAATCTACGACCGCAGCTATACGCCCTCATAGAGTCCGAGAGCGTGGACCCCGTACGCAATCCCTACGCGCCGGGCGCGGGCCAGCGCCCACCGGAGCTCGCCGGCCGTGACCGCGAGCTGCGGCAGTTCGAGGTCGTGCTGGAACGGGTGGCCAGGGGGCGGCCGGAACGCAGCATGATCATCACCGGGTTGCGCGGGGTCGGCAAGACCGTCCTGCTCAACACCTTCCGCTCCATGGCGATCCAGCGGCTGTGGGGCACCGGCAAGATCGAGGCACGGCCCGAGCAGTCCATCCGGCGGCCGGTCGCCGCCGCCCTGCACACCGCGATCCGGGAACTGGCGCCGCGGCACCGCGCCCCCGACCGGATCGAGGAGTTCCTCGGCGTCCTCAAGGCGTTCGCCCAGGCCGAGCCGCCGCCCTCCGGCCGCGCCAGGACACCGGTGCACCGCTGGTCGCCGGGCATCAGCGTGCCCGCCGCGCGGGGCCGTGCCGACTCCGGCGATCTGGAGATCGACCTCACCGAGTTGTTCGTCGACGCGGCCTCGGTCGCCACCGACCTCGGCGTGGGCATCGGCCTGTTCGTCGACGAGATGCAGGACATCCCGCCCGACGACGTCTCGGCGCTGTGCGCCGCCTGCCACGAGTTGTCCCAGACCGGCGGGCCGCTGATCGTGGTGGGGGCGGGCCTGCCCCATCTCCCGGCCGTGCTGAGCGCCAGCAAGTCCTACTCCGAGCGGCTCTTTCGCTACGCCAGGATCGACCGCCTCGATCGCGAGGCGGCGGACCACGCGCTTCTGGCGCCCGCCGAGCGGGAGGAGGTCACCTTCACCCCCGGAGCGCTGGACGCCCTGTACGAGGCGGCGGACGGCTACCCCTACTTCGTCCAGGCCTACGCCAAGGTCGTCTGGGATCTGGCGCCCACCTCGCCGATCACCGAGCACGACATCAAGGTCGCCGCGCCCGAGGCCGAGAGCGAACTGGCCGTGGGCTTCTTCGGCAGCCGCTATGAGCGCGCCACCCCCGCCGAGCGCGACTACATGCGGGCGATGGCGGCGCTGGGCGACGAGCCGGTCTCCACCGCGTCCGTCGCCGACGAACTGGGCAGGAAGCCCTCCAGCCTGTCTCCGGCCAGGGACGGTCTGATCAAGAAGGGATTGATCTTCAGCGCCGAGCGAGGGCTCGTCGCCTTCACCGTCCCCCACTTCGGCAAGTTCCTCAGGGCTCAGCCTGCCTGAATATTCAGCTCTCTCGGCCTGACGCTAGACGGTCGTAGAGAACGGTGACGAGTGTTGTCTACATGACTCTAGTGTCAGGGCTAGAGAAGCTTATATTTCCATGGTCACGGGAGTATAAGGCTCTCTAGGGTCATCCCAAGAAAGCCTTAGACGATCCCAGAAGCAGACATCGGTGGCGCCCTGCGGATGCGAGCCGGACGGGAGGGTCAGACGAGGACCGAGGGGGAGCGCCGGCGGGCGGGAGCCGGGAGGGGGTCGGGGGCGGGGACCAGGGCGGCGCGGACTTCGCCGTCGGAGAGGGAGACGGCGAAGACGAGATCTTTGCGGTCGACGCGGTAGACGACGAAGCGCCAGCACAGTTCCCGCCAGACCTCCGTGGGCTCGGTGTCGCGGGGCAGGCCGTGCCGGCGCCAGGCCTCGCTGGCGTGCAGGGTCGCGAGGGTGCGGCGCAGGGAGACCGGGCGGCGCTCGCAGGGGACGCGGTTGCGCCGTAGTAGCAGCGGGGTCTCCGGAGAGATCGCCGCGAGCAGGGCGACCTCGGCGGTGAACAGCGCGGCGTGCGCTCCGGAGAGCCCGGTGAGGATCTGCAGCCCGGTGCGCGGCACGGGGAAGGCGGTGAACGAGGCGATGGCCAGCAGGGCGGTGCGCAGCACCGTCATCCGGTTGATCGGGCTGGAGCTGAGCACCCCGAAGCAGCCGCAGCCCTGGCCGGGCCGGAGCGTGCGCATCTCGCTCAGCACCCAGGCCGCGGAGATCATCAGCATCGAGGTCGCCAGCCTGGCCAGCGGATGGGACGTGAGCAGGAGCAGCCCGCACAAGACTGCCTCGACCGGGATGTAGAGGAGCTGCACCCGGTTCTCCAGGGAGAGCAGCTTGCCCAGGACGGCAAGGAAGAACACGAAGATGACGACGAGGAGCTGGGTTTCGAGAAGGGCGTTCGTCATCAGTTCACCGCCAGGGTCACGTTGAAGCAGCCGACTTCCAGGTCTCCCCCGAGATCCACGAAACTGGCCCTGGTCAGCTCCACCAGCCGGCCGCGGGGCGAGGTGCCGCACTCCACGCACCGGTCGCAGAACCGTGCGGCGTTGCAGCCGCACTCGACGACCGCGAAGTCGGCGCGGCGGCCGGTGCAGTCGTTGTGCACTTCCAGCGAGCTGCCGAGCGACAGGTAGGGCAGCGGGGCGCAGGGCTCGTGCGCGCCGGGGCAGCCGCCGGCGTCGCCGACCGGGTCGAGCCGCGGGTAGGCGGCGCCGCGCTCGGGCCCTGGCGCGGAGTACC
>JAFACJ010001112.1 GCA_023425615.1 Actinomycetes bacterium | reverse complement strand
GAGCGACATAGATCACATATCGCAGGTCAGAGGGAATCTACTGTCATCAAGTCCAAAAAGGGAATACCTGTTTCCAGATTTGTTGCGCATTGCCCGGACCGGCGATCGGGGGTTGGATCGTGACGTGCACCCCCATCTCACCGACGCCGCCACCCTCCAGGACGGCCTCCGCGACCTCAGGCGCGCCCTGCACGCCGAACCCGAACTCGGCCTGCACCTGCCCGCGACCCAGGACAAGGTGCTGCGCGCCCTGGACGGCCTGCCCCTGGAGGTCACCACCGGCAGGGCGCTGTCCTCGGTGACCGCCGTCCTGCGCGGCGGACGGCAGGGACCCACCGTCCTGCTGCGCGCCGACATGGACGCCCTCCCCCTCGACGAGCGCACCGGCGTGGAGTTCCACTCCCGCACCACCGGCGTCATGCACGCCTGCGGGCACGACCTGCACACCGCGATGCTGGTCGGCGCGGCACGGCTGCTGTCGGGGCACGAGGACCTGCCCGGCAGCGTCATCTTCATGTTCCAGCCCGGCGAGGAGGGCTACGCCGGCGCCCGGATGATGATCGACGAGGGCGTGCTGGAGGCGACCTGGCAGAAACCCGTCGCCGCCTACGCCCTGCACGTGACGTCCTCGCTGCTGCCGTCCGGGTTCGTCCTGTCCAAGGGCGGCCCCATCATGGCCGCCGCCGACACCGTCACGGTGACCGTGCGCGGCAGGGGCGGCCACTCGTCCATGCCCTACGTCACCCGCGACCCCATCCCCGCCGCGTGCGAGATGGTCACCGCCCTCCAGACGTTCGTCACGCGCTCCTTCAACGTCTTCGACCCCGTCGTCGTGACGGTCGGCAGCTTCCACGCCGGCGACGCGCCCAACGTCATCCCCCATGACGCGATGTTCACCGCGACCATCCGCTCCTTCTCCCACGAGACGCAGCGGACGGTGCAGAAGGGCTTCCGTCGGGTCGTCGAGGGCATCGCCGCCGCCCACGGCGTCGAGGTGGACGTGGACTACCGCATCGACTACCCCGTGACGGTCAACGACGCGGCCGAGGCGGCGTTCCTCGGCGAGACCACCGGCGAACTGCTCGGCCCCCACCAGTACCTGGACGCGCCGCAGCCCGTCTCCGCCTCCGAGGACTTCTCCTTCGTCCTCGCCGACGTCCCCGGCGCGCTGGCGATGCTCGGCGCCTGCCCGCCCGACCGCGACCCGCTCACCGCGCCCGGCAACCACTCGGCCGAGGCCGAGTTCGACGACTCCGTCCTGGCCCGCGGCGCCGCCCTGTACGCCGAACTCGCCCTGCGCAGACTGGCCCGAGGGTGATTTTTCCCGCTCTGCGGTTCCAAGGGCCTCTCTGACACGGCATTCTTCTTGTCCATGCAGGAGTCAGCCTTCCGCCGTGCCCTCGGCAGCGTGACGCTCGTCGTCCTCGTGCTCCTCGGACTCGGCGCCGCCGTGTTCTACCTCGACTTCGGCGACGCCGACCCCCCGGCCATCGCCGAGGACGGAGACCTCTCGGCGAACGAGGCGCTGCGGCTCATCCAGCAGTCGCAGATGAAACCGCTGGAGCCGGTCGTCGCCGACGCCATCGCCAAGGCCAAGCAGCGGGCGTTCCTGAAGGAGAAGGCCGCCAAGGAGAAGGCGAGGCGGAAGGCCGCCTGGTACAAGAAGCACAAGAAGGAGATCGACGCCAAGCTCGCCGCCGAGAAGCTGGCCAGCATGCCCAACCCGACCGCCGAGCAGAACCAGGAGGTCGGCCGCAAGCTCAACGCCGCCCGCGGCTGGGAGGCGTGCTGGCCGTCCCTGCTGACCCTGTGGACGCACGAGAGCCACTGGAACGAGCGCGCCGACAACCCCTGGAGCGACGCCTACGGCATCCCGCAGGCGCTGCCCGGCTCCAAGATGGCCTCGGCCGGGCCCAACTGGGAGACCAACGCCACCACCCAGATCCTGTGGGGCCTGTCCTACATCCAGGCCCGCTACAAGGACCCGTGCGGCGCCTGGAGCTTCTGGCAGCGCAACAACTGGTACTAGGAGGGCTTCTCCGAGAGTTCGGCCACCTTCGCCGCGTACTCCTCGGGGAAGACGTGCTGGGCCAGGGAGATGTCCCTGAACAGCACCCAGTCGGGCGCCAGCTCCTTGGAGTAGCGCTCGAAGTACAGGAGCTGCTTGTTCACCAGGACCAGTTCCTTCGGCGAGTCGACCTGGTACTGCTTGGCCATGTCCATGAGCATGGCGATGGTCTTGCCGAGGCTGATCCCCGCCATGCCGGACTTCAGGATGGGCCCGAAGACCATCTGCAGCCGCATCGCGATCTCCTCGTCCGTGCCGATGCCCTCCGGGATCATGCCGAGGCTGCGGTAGTGCGGGACCATCCGGTGGAAGTCGGCGTCGAACATGCCGGTGTAGAACATGTCCCTCAGCAGTTCGCGCCAGGGCCCGTCGATCCGCCCCATGATGCCGAAGTCCAGGTAGCACATCCGGCCGTCGTCCAGCAGCCACAGGTTGCCGGCGTGCAGGTCGCCGTGGAACACCCCGCGCGTCAGCGCCGACTCCACCCACACCTTGACGCCGCGCCGCAGCATCTCCGTGCCGTCCACGCCCAGCTCGCGGATCTTGTCGAACTCGTCGAGCGGGATGCCGCGCATGCGCTCCATGCAGATGACGTGCGGGCCGCAGTAGTCCCAGTAGACCTCCGGTACCGTCACGTCGTAGTTGTCGCCGAAGTCGTGCAGGTGCGCGCGGAAATCGTGCTGGCGCCGTGCCTCCAGGGCGCTGTTGAGCTCCTGGAAGGTGACCGAGTGCAGGTCCTCGACGGCGATGGACGGCTTGGCGATCCGCACCGCCTTGGAGACGCGCTCCAGCAGCCGGGTCAGGAAGTAGGCGATCCGCAGGTCGGTGGCCATGGTGCCGGCGATGTCCGGGCGCTGTACCTTCAAGACCGCCTCACGCCCGTCGGGCAGCACGCAGGCGTGCACCTGGCCGATGGACGCCGCGGACAGGGGCGCGGGATCGAACTCCTTGAAGATCTCCTCGGGAGGCACGCCGAGGTCGGCGACGATGACACGGCGCACCTCCTCGACGCCGATCGGCTTGACCTCGTCCAGGCAGCGCAGCGCGGCGTCGGCCAGCGGCCTCGGGAACAGTCCCGGCGAGGAGGCGATGACCTGGCCGAGCTTCACATACGTCGGGCCGAGCCGCTCGAAGGCGTCGATGACGCCGCGGGAGAGCGCGGCCTGCCAGTTCTTCTCCCCGCGCCGCACGAGCCACCGCGCCGACTGCGCGGCGACACCCGCCACCAGGACGGCGAGGACGACGACGAGGCGTCCGGGATCCCGCCAGGTGAGTCCGTCCAGGGGAGGCGAGTCGACTGCAAGGTCCGCCGCGGAGGGACCGTCGGCATAGGGCCCGCGAAACGACATGTTGCCTCCATGGGGTGGAAGGAGAAGCCACTGAGAAACTAGCTCATTGCGACAAAATCGTGGATATGTTGCATGTCACTCCGGCTCTTGGCTAGGGTCCGATCCATGGCCCTTGACTCTCCGGCCCCGGGCACCCCGCCCCTGGTGACGGCAGCACGGCACTCGGCGTGGGTGGGCGGGCAGCCGGGACTCGCCGAGGAGGTCGAGCACTGGGCGCGCGCCCGCCGCTTCCGCGACGGCGCCCTCGACGAACGCGCCCGCGCCTGGGCCAGCCCCGGCGCCCCCTCCCTGGG
>JAFACJ010000513.1 GCA_023425615.1 Actinomycetes bacterium | reverse complement strand
GAACACCTCGCACTACTCCTCCGAGACCTACACCAAGGACGCCGAGACCGCCTGGAAGCAGGTCAAGGGCGACAGCCCCGAGGCGCTGAAGGCCTACGCCGCCCTCTCGCGCGACCTGCTCGACGGGCTCTTCCTCATCGAGATCGCGATCATCGAGGGGCGCTGGGGCGTCAGCAAGCGCGTCAAGGGCCTCACCTACACCAAGCGCCTGGAACTGGTCCTCACCGACACCCAGCTCACCGGGTGAGGCGGCCATGACGTCGTATCTGCTGCGCCGCCTGCCGTCGCTGGCGCTCGTGCTCGCCGTCTCCTCGCTGCTGATCTTCGCGGTGCTCCGGCTGGTGCCGGGAGACCCCGCCTCCGCGCTGGCCGGCGCCAACGCCACACCCGACGCCGTCGAGGCGATCCGCGGGGAACTCGGCCTCGACCGGCCGTGGTTCGTCCAGTACTTCCACTGGCTGGGCGGCCTGCTGACGCTCGACCCCGGCCGCTCCTACCTCATCGGCGGCGACATCGGCTCGCTCGTCACCGACGCGCTGGCCAACACGCTGCTGCTGGCGGCGACCGCGCTGGTGCTGGCGGTCCTCACCGCGCTGGTGCTCGGGCCGCTGTGGGCCGGAACCCGCAGGGCGTGGCTGGACCACCTGCTGACCGGCGTCAACACCCTGGCCATCGCGGTGCCGACGTTCGTCGTGGGCGTCGCGCTGATCCTGCTGCTCGGCGTCTTCGTGCCGGTCCTGCCGACCGGCGGGGTGCCGCGTGACGGGCTCCTGGCCGATCCGTCGATCACCGCCCAGTACCTGCTGCTGCCCGCGCTGTGCCTGGCTCTGCCGGTCGGCGCGGTGCTCACCCGGTACGTCGCCGAGTCGCTGCGCACCGAACTGGCACAGCCTTACGTCATCACCGCGCTCGCCGCCGGGATCTCCCGGCGGCGGGTCCTGATCCGGCACGCGCTGCGCAACGTGCTGCCGACCAGCCTGACCGTCCTCGGCCTCCAGACAGGTGCGCTGCTCGGCGGCGCGGTGCTGGTGGAGTTCACGTTCTCCTGGCCGGGACTCGGACTGCTCATCGAACGCGCCGTCACCGGCCGCGACTACCCGGTCGTGCAGGTGCTGCTCGTCCTGGCGGTGCTCGTCTTCGCCGTCCTGCAACTGCTCACCGACGTCGCGCACGCCCTCCTCGACCCGCGCATCCGGCTGGGAGGCACACGATGACCCGCACGCTCAAGGCGGAAGCCAGGCCGCGCGTCCGCCGCGGCGCCCTCACCCGCGGCCGCGGCCTCGTCGGCCTCGTGCTCATCGGCGCCGTCGTCCTCGCCGGGATCCTCGCGCCGCTGCTGGCGCCCTACTCGCCGCAGGAGCAGATCCCCGGCGCCAACCTGCTGGGCGGCAGCGCCCGGCACCTGTTCGGCACCGACGAGGTCAACCGCGACGTCTTCTCCCGGGTCCTGTACGGCATCCGCGTCGATCTGCTGGTCTGCCTGGTCGCCGTCCCCGCCGGAGCCCTCCTCGGCGGGCTCATCGGCCTGGTCGCCAGCCAGAACGGACCGGCGGACGTCACGGCGCAGCGCGCCTTCGACGTCATCCTCGCCTTCCCCCCGATCATCCTCGGCATCGGCATCGCCGCGATCACCGGCACCGGCGTGCTCCCCGTGGTCTGCGTGGTGATCGGCGCCGAGCTGCCGCTGTTCGGACGGCTCGTGCGCACCGCCACGCTCAAGGTGCGCGAACTGCCCTACGTCGACGCCGCCGAGGCGATGGGCGCGTCGCGGACCTGGGTGCTGCGCAAGCACATCATCCCCAACATCCTCGACGCGGTGATCGTGCAGCTCGCGCTCTCGGCGTCCGGCGCGGTGTTCATCAGCAGCGCCATGAACTTCATCGGCATCGGGGTACGGCCCCCGGAGCCGTCGCTGGGCGGGGTCCTGGCCGACGCCATGGCCCAGCTCGGCTCCAACGACCTGTACGCGATCGGCCCGCTGCTGGTCATCGTGGTACTCGTCCTGGGCTTCCAACTGATCGCGCAGGCACTGCTTGCCGCGCGGCGAGGAGACGCGTCATGACCGCACTGCTGGAGATCAAGGACCTGCGCGTCGGCTTCCCCGGTACCACCGCGGTCGAGGGGGTCTCGCTCTCCCTGGACCGTGACGAGATCCTGGCCGTGGTCGGCGAGTCGGGTTCCGGCAAGTCCGTCACCGCGCTGGCGGTCCTGGGCCTGCTGCCCGCGGGCGCCACCGTGTCAGGGAGCATCACCCTGGACGGGCGGGAACTGCTCGACCTGGACGAGGAGGGGCTGCGCCGGGTGCGCGGCGCACGGATCGCCCTGGTCTTCCAGGAGCCCTCCACCGCCCTCAACCCGGTCGAACGGGTCGGCTGGCAGGTCGGCGAGGTGCTGCGCGCCCACGGCGTGAAGTCGCGGCGCGAACGCGGCGAACGCGCGATCGAACTGCTCGCGCAGGTGGGGATCCCGCCCGAGCGGGTGCGCGACTATCCGCACCAGTTCTCCGGCGGCCAGAAGCAGCGGATCGTCCTGGCCCTCGCGCTCGCCGCCGACCCGGACGTCCTCATCGCCGACGAGCCGACCACGGCCCTGGACGTGACGGTCCAGGCCGAGATCCTCGCCCTGCTGCGCGACCTCCAGCGCGGCCGCGGCCTCGCGGTGCTGCTCATCACCCACAACATGGGCGTGGTCGCCGACCTCGCCGACCGGGTGGCGGTCATGCGCCACGGGCGGGTCCTGGAGACCCAGGACGTCCACGGTCTCTTCGCCGCGCCCTCGACCGCCTACGCCCGCGACCTCCTGGCCTCCGTTCCCCGCCTCGACGTCTCCTCGCGGCCGGAGGCGCCGGACTCCCCGGACGGCGCCTCCGGTGAGGAGCACGTGCCCGCGTTCGCCGTCACCGACCTCGTCGTGGACTATCCGGGCCGTAAGGGCGCGCTCGACCGGATCACCCTGTCGGTGGCGCCCGGTGAGGTACTCGGCCTGGTGGGGGAGTCGGGCTCGGGCAAGACCACCCTGGGCCGGGTCGCGGTCGGCCGCCTGCGCCAGTCGTCCGGGACGGTGCGCCTCTTCGGCACCGACCCGGCGGGGCTGGGCCGCGCCGACCTGCGC
>JAFACJ010000475.1 GCA_023425615.1 Actinomycetes bacterium | reverse complement strand
CGCCCGAGGACCGGCTCGACGCGCTCGTCGAACTGGTCCGCGGCGAGGCGGCCTCGGTCCTCGGCCACCGCACCGCCGACGCGATCGAGCCCGACCGCCCGTTCAAGCAGGCGGGGTTCGACTCGCTGACCGGTGTCGAACTGCGCAACCGGCTCACCTCGGCGCTGGGGCTGCGGCTGCCCGCCACCCTCGTCTTCGACCATCCCACGCCCCACGCCGTCGCGGCGCACCTGCTGGAGCGGATCGCCCCGGCGGACGCACCCGCCGCCGACCCGGTCCTCGACGGCCTCGCGCGGCTGGAGGAGGCGGTCCTCGCGGCCGGTCACGAAGACGACACCCGCAGGCGGGTCACCGCCGCGCTGGAGGACCTCCTCCTCCGTCTCACCGGCCACGGCGGCACGGAGACGGAGGCCGACCTGACCGAGCAGATCGCCGCGGCCACCGACGACGAGATCTTCCGCCTGATCGACAACGAGCTCTGACGGAGACGTGAGGACCGCGCATGAGTAACGAGGCCAGGCTCCGCGACTATCTGAAGCGGGTCACCACCGATCTGCACCAGGCCCGCCGCCAGATCCGCGAGCTCACCGAGAAGGAGCCCGTCGCGATCGTCGGGACGGCCTGCCGGTTCCCCGGCGGCGCCGACTCCCCCGAACGGCTCTGGGAACTGGTCGAGCAGGGCCGCGACGCGATCTCGGAGTTCCCGGTCAACCGCGGCTGGGACGTCGCGGGCCTGTACGACCCCGACCCCGACGCGCCCGGCAGGACCTACGTCAGGCACGGCGGCTTCGTGCACGACGCCGACCTGTTCGACGCCGACTTCTTCGGCATCAGCCCGCGCGAGGCGCTGGCCATGGACCCCCAGCAGCGGCTGCTCCTGGAGACCTCCTGGGAGGCGCTGGAACGCGCGGGCATCGACCCGCACGGGCTGCGCGGCGGCGACACGGGGGTCTTCGCCGGAGTCGCCGCGCAGGAGTACGCCTCGCTGCGCCATCCGGGGGACGGCGGCGCGGACGGCTACCTGCTGACGGGCGTCGCGGCCAGCGTGGTGTCCGGCCGTATCGCCTACACGCTCGGTCTGGAGGGCCCCGCCGTCTCGATCGACACCGCCTGCTCCTCGTCGCTGGTGGCCCTGCACCTGGCGGCCCGCGCGCTGCGCGACCGCGAGTGCTCGCTGGCCCTGGTGTGCGGGGTGACGATCATGCCGAGCGCCGGGGTGTTCGTGGAGTTCAGCCGCCAGCGGGGCCTGGCCCCCGACGGCCGGTGCAAGGCGTTCGCCGCCGCCGCCGACGGCACCGCCTGGGCCGAGGGGGCGGGGACGCTCGTCCTGGAGCGGCTGTCGGACGCCGAGCGCAACGGGCATGAGGTCCTCGCCGTGATCCGCGGTTCTGCCGTCAACCAGGACGGCGCCAGCAACGGGCTCACCGCGCCCAACGGGCCCGCGCAGCAGCAGGTGATCCGCGCGGCGCTCACCGACGCCGGGCTCTCCCCCGACCAGGTCGACGCCGTCGAGGCGCACGGCACCGGCACCACCCTCGGCGACCCCATCGAAGCGCAAGCGCTTCTGGCGACCTACGGGCAGGACCGGCCTTCCGAACAGCCGCTCTGGCTCGGCTCCATCAAGTCCAACATCGGCCACACCCAGGCCGCGGCGGGGATCGCCGGCGTCATCAAGATGATCCAGGCCATCCGCCACGGGCGGCTTCCCCGCACTCTCCACGTGGACGCGCCCACCCCGCACGTCGACTGGGACTCCGGGGCCGTACGGCTCCTCACCCGGCACACCCCCTGGCCCGCGGCCGACCGGCCCCGACGCGCCGCCGTCTCCTCCTTCGGCATCAGCGGCACCAACGCACACGTCATCCTGGAGCAGGCGCCCGCGGTCACGCGGTCCGAGCCCTCCGAGGGCGGGGACGTGGCGTCGCCTCTGCCGTTCGCGCTCTCGGCCAAGACGGAGCCCGCGCTGCGCGAGCAGGCACTGCGCCTGGCCGACCATCTCGACGCCCACCCCGAGACCGAGCCCGCCGCGGTCGCCCGTACCCTGGCCACCGGCCGCGCCCAGTTCGACCAGCGGGCGGTGCTCATCGCCTCCGACCGCGCCGAGCTGACCGAAGCGCTGCGCCGGTTCGCCGCCACCGGTTCGGCCGCCGCGCGGGGCGGCGTCACCCGGGGCAAGCTGGCGTTCCTCTTCGCCGGGCAGGGCAGCCAGCGCCTCGGCATGGGCCGCGAGCTGTACGCCACCCGGCCCGTCTTCGCCCGTGCCCTCGACGAGGTCTGCGCGGCGCTCGACGAGCATCTCCGCCGGCCGCTGCGCGAGGTGATGTGGGGTGACGACGCCGCCCTGCTCGACCGCACCGAGTACACACAGCCCGCGTTGTTCGCGCTGGAGACCGCCCTGTTCCGGCTCCTGGAGCACCACGGTCTGCGCCCGCACTACCTTCTCGGCCACTCCATCGGCGAGATCGTCGCCGCGCACGTCGCCGGTGTCTTCACCCTCCCCGACGCGGCCGTCCTCGTCACGGCGCGCGCCCGGCTCATGCAGAGCCTTCCCGCCGGAGGCGCGATGGTCGCCCTTCAGGCGGACGAGGACGAGGTCAGAGCCGTCCTACCGGACACCGTCGCCATCGCCGCCATCAACGGGCCCACCTCCCTCGTCATCAGCGGCCCAGAAAAAGACGTCCTCACCCTCGCTTCACGCTTCAAACAACAAGGCCGACGCACCACCCGACTCAACGTCAGCCACGCCT
>JAFACJ010000461.1 GCA_023425615.1 Actinomycetes bacterium | reverse complement strand
CTCTCACGGGGCTTCCCAGCCCTTCTCCTTGGCCAGTTCCACGCCGACCCGTGACTCCGGGCCGGCCTGGACGCCCTCGTGGGCGCGGCCGTCGTTGAACCCGGCCAGCACCCGGGACGCCTCCTTGAACGAGCAGATGCCGCCGGCGCCGCGCGTCGGCGGCACGGGACGTCCGGCCCGCAGATCGTCGACGAGCCGCTTGGCGCTCTCGGGTGTCTGGTTGTCGTAGAACTCCCAGTTGACCATCATGACCGGCGCGTAGTCGCAGGCCGCGTTGCACTCCAGGCGCTCCAGCGAGACCTTGCCGTCCTCGGTGGCCTCGTCGTGCCCGACGCCCACGTGCTCCGACAGCGCGTCCCAGATCTCATCGCCACCCAGCACCGCGCACAGCGTGTTGATGCACACGCCCACGTGGTACTCGCCCATCGGGGCGCGCTTGTACTGGGTGTAGAAGGTGGCGACGCCGACCACCTGGGCCGGGGTGATGCCCAGCGTGTCGGCGCAGAACTGCACGCCTTCCTGGGTGATGTGCCCGTCCTGCGACTGCACCAGGTGCAGCAGCGGCAGCAGCGCGCTGCGCGGCTGCGGATAGCGGGAGATGATCTCCTTGGCGTCCTGGTCCAGACGCTGCCTGGTCTCCACGTCGTACGGGGAGCCCTCGGGGAAGTGTGTCATCGGTCGACGCCTCCCATCACGGGGTCGAGGGACGCGACCGCGGCGATGACGTCGGCGACGAAGCCGCCTTCGCACATCGCGGCCGTGGCCTGGAGGTTGGTGAACGACGGGTCGCGGAAGTGCACGCGGTAGGGCCGGGTGCCGCCGTCGGAGACGACGTGCGCGCCCAGCTCGCCGCGCGGCGACTCCACCGCCGCGTATGCCTGGCCGGCCGGGACCCGGAAGCCCTCGGTCACCAGCTTGAAGTGGTGGATCAGCGCCTCCATGGACGCGCCCATGATGTGCCCGATGTGGGCGGGCGAGTTGCCCATGCCGTCCTGGCCGATGGCCAGCTGGGCGGGCCAGCCGATCTTCTTGTCCTCGATCATCACCGGGCCGTCCTTGGCCGAGCCCTTGGTGAGCCGCTCCACGCACTGCTCGACGATCTTCAGCGACTCCTCCATCTCGGCCATCCGGACGAGATAGCGCCCGTACACATCGCAGCCGTCCTGCGTGTGCACCTGGAAGTCATACGTCTCGTATCCGCAGTACGGCTGGGACTTGCGCAGGTCCCAGGGCAGGCCGGTGGCGCGCAGCACCGGGCCGGTGATGCCCAGCGCCATGCAGCCGGTCAGGTCGAGGTAGGCGATGTCCTTGGTGCGCGCCAGGTAGACGGGGTTGGCGTCCAGCAGCTTGCGCATCTGCCTGAACCGCTCGGGCATGCGCTTCAGGTAGTCGCGCAGCTTGGCGATGGCGGCGGGCCCGATGTCCTGGGCGACGCCGCCCGGCCTGATGTAGGCCATGTTCATGCGCAGGCCGGTGATCTCCTCGAACAGGTCGAGCGTGTACTCGCGTTCGATGAACCCGTTGAGCATGACCGTCGTCGCGCCCAGCTCGAGGCCGAACGTGGCGATCGCCACCAGGTGGGAGGAGATCCGGTTCAGCTCCATCATGAGCACCCGGATGACGTTCGCCCGCTCGGGGATGCGGTCGGTGACGCCCAGCAGCTTCTCCACGCCCAGGCAGTACGCGGTCTCGTTGAAGATCGGAGCCAGGTAGTCCATCCGGGTGCAGAACGTGGTGCCCTGCGTCCAGGTCCGGAACTCCATGTTCTTCTCGATGCCGGTGTGCAGGTAGCCGATGCCGACCTGGACCTTGTCGACCGTCTCGCCGTCCAGGGTCAGGATCAGCCGCAGCACGCCGTGGGTGGAGGGGTGCTGCGGGCCCATGTTGACCACGAGCCGCTCTTCGGCGTCGGTCTCCGCGGCGCCGGCGACGACCTCGTCCCAGTCGGCTCCCGCGAGGTTGAACACCTTGCCCTCGGTCGAGCCGTCGTCGGTGGCACCGGCCTGGTAGGCGTCGTAGGTGGTGGTCATGAGTACGACCTCCGCTCGTCCGGCGGCGGGATCTCCGCGCCGCGGTACTCGACGGGGATGCCGCCGAGGGGGTAGTCCTTGCGCTGGGGGTGTCCCACCCAGTCGTCGGGCATCTCGATCCGGGTCAGCGCGGGGTGGCCGTCGAAGATGATCCCGAAAAAGTCCCAGGTCTCCCGTTCGTGCCAGTCGGCCGTGGGGTACACCGGAGCCAGGGACGCCACGTGCGGGTCGGCGTCGGGGATCCCGACCTCCAGCCGGATCCGCCGGTTGTGAGTGATCGACAGCAGGTGGTAGACGGCGTGCAGCTCGCTGCCCGCCTCCTCGGGGTAGTGCACGCCCGAGACACCCGACAGCAGTTCGAACCGCAGTTCCGGTTCGTCACGCAGTGACCTCGCCACTTCCAGCAGCCGTTCGCGCTTCACATGGAAAGTTATCTCTCCGCGATGAACCACGACCCGCTCGATGGCGTCAGACAATCCGGACCGCTCCAGCTCATCGGCCACCTCGTCGAAGTAACCGCCGTAGGGCCGGGGTGAGGACTCCCGTGCCGGAAGCGGCACCACCAATCTGCCGTACCCGGAGGTGTCGCCCGTGGTGTTCGCGCCGAACATGCCCCGGCGCTGGACGATGTCGCTCATGGCCGTGCTCCCGACTGGCCCAGGAGCGGAAGCTGCCGCAGCTTCGCCCGCTCCAGTTCCTGGATCTGCCGCTCGCGCTGCGCGCCCAGCTTGGTGTTCTGGATCTTGTCGTGCAGCTTGAGGATCGCATCCAGCAGCATCTCCGGCCTGGGGGGGCATCCGGGCAGGTAGATGTCCACTGGTACGATGTGATCGACTCCTTGGACGATCGCGTAGTTGTTGAACATGCCGCCGGAGGATGCGCAGACGCCCATCGCGATCACCCACTTGGGCTCGGACATCTGGTCATAGACCTGCCGGAGCACCGGCGCCATCTTCTGGCTCACCCGTCCCGCGACGATCATCAGGTCCGCCTGCCGCGGCGATCCCGAGGCGCGTTCCATGCCCCAGCGGGAGAAGTCGTGCCTGGGGTCGCCGGCCGCCATCATCTCGATGGCGCAGCAGGCGAGCCCGAACGTCGCCGGCCAGACCGAGCTCTTACGCGCCCAGCCGGCCACCTGCTCGACCGTGGTCAGCAGGAACCCACTGGGAAGTTTCTCTTCCAGACCCATGTGATCAGTCCCACTCCAAGCCGCCGCGCCGCCAGACGTAGGCGTACGCGACGAGGACGGTGACGATGAACAGCACCATCTCGACGAGACCGAAGATCCCCAGCCCGTCGAAGGCGACGGCCCAGGGATACAAGAAGATGATCTCGATGTCGAAGACGATGAAGAGCATCGCCGTGAGGTAGTACTTCACGGGGAAGCGTCCGCCGCCGACCGGTTGCGGAGTCGGCTCGATTCCGCACTCGTAGGCTTCGAGCTTCGCCCTGTTCCAGCGCTTCGGCCCGGTGAAGGCCGCCATGATCACCGAGCCGATGGCGAAGGCCGCCGCCAGTGCCGCCAGCACGATGATCGGGTAGTAGAGGTCCACGGGTTTACACACCCCCCTCATAGCTCGTGACCCATCTCACCTTCGTGAGCTGCATCATCCTAGTGAGAACGCACATTGGTCCGTACCAGTG
>JAFACJ010000457.1 GCA_023425615.1 Actinomycetes bacterium | reverse complement strand
ATCTAGTACAGGCCAATTCGGCAACAGATCACAGGAAGCGTTCCTAGGCGACCATGCCAGCACCAACACAACACCCACCCCGGCCGCCGCCGTCCGGTGACACCTCGGGAGATCGCTGTAGCTCGTTCGCGCGTGACGCCAGCTGCCTTGTCCGCTCCGCTCGTGGTCGCCTGCCACCCTTCTCCTTCATCGGCCCCCGTGCGGTTCCCTCCCGGCCTGTCTGCTCGGGCTCGCACCTCTCTTCACGCCGCTCGGAGTCTCGCCCGCATCGGCTTCCAGGGCGCTGGCAACTGCGGTGACCAGCATGATCACGATGAAGAGGCTCATGGTGTCCCGTCCCGGACCATGTGCTCGACGGGTGCGTCCTGCAGATGTCGGACGTGGGTCGGCGGGCTATCCGAAATTGCGGGCGTGTCTTGTGTGGCGGCATGGGCGTAGGCTTCGAGGATGCTCCATGAAGTCGGCGAGGATGGCGGATTAGGCTTCTGCTACACCTCCTTGCCTGGCCTATTGCCCTACGGCTATCACGGCCCGCTCATCGTGGCTCTCGACTCGAACGTGCTGATTGACCTTCAGGAGCACGGGGCCGCGCTGATGAACGAGGAGCCGCTCCCCGACAGCGTCGCGGATGACGAGGCTTATATGGGGAACTTGATTGGCCTCGCTGACCTGCTGGACCTGTGGCTCCTCCGCGATATTCGATTCCTTGTAACGCCTCGCTCCAAGACGGACGCTAAGAAGGTCACGAAGCGGTTTCTTGAGCGCAGGCTCCCGTCCATCGACGCGCTCGCCGACAGCTTGGCATTCCAAACGGGCGACTGGACTACACCGGCCCCTTCCGAATCCGAGCCACTTATACTGGTAGGTGATGAAACAGGGCTTCCCCAGGGTGCAGACCGCGACTTGGTGCTTGAGGCCCAAGCGGTGGGTGCCCACGTTTTTCTGACCCGGGACGAGTTGGTTCTGGAGCGGACGGTACTCGTGGGGCCTTCCATGGCCGTACTCCCGCCCCAGGTCCTAGCGGACGAACTCCTGCAGGGCGGCGTTGAGCCATTCCTCGGCGGAACCTGCGAGGCCGACTCGTGTCCGTACAGTGATCGGCCGGTTCTCATGCCCGACATGGGTAAGTGGAGCGGGCTCCTCTCTATCTTCCGATGAGCCCACTCCAGCTGGCCTCGTGGTGAAGTGGCAACGGCGGACCGCATCAGGTACAGCGACGGAGGCGACTGGGTCTCCGGCACCGGCGAGAGTTGGCTTCAGTCCTGGGGCTTCGAAGCTGACGTAATCTGTGGCGCCTCAATCGCTGGTCCGCCGTCTGGTCCGAGGGGATCGCGATGGCCACGAGTGTCGGGAGCACGCATGGCCATCGCCGCGCCGGCCTACTCGCGTCTCGAATCCGGTGCGGTCGCTATGGTTCCTCCCCCATGGTCATCTGCCGACCATACGAAGTGACCGGGACAGATCAAAGGCCCTCAACCTGCATGAGCGCCTCAGCTATCTGCCGCATCGACGTGACCACCGCGTCCGCGCCCGCCGCCTGGAACGCCGCCTTCTTTGCTGGCTTGTTCGCGTACCCAATCACGCGGGCGCCTGCGGCTTTGGCTCCTTCGATGTCCGAGAGTGAGTCGCCAACCAACACACACAGCGCCGGGACGATCCCAAGGGATACCGATGCGTCGAAGATGGGAGCAGGGTTCGGCTTCATGCACGAAGGATCGGCGTACGCCCGGCCAACAGTCTTGGTGACATGTTGGCTCAGTCGGTGCTCTCTCAGATAGGTCTCCACCGCCTGCGGTGAGTTGTTGCTGACCACCGCGATTGGCAGGTGTAGCTGACGTGCGGCCACGATGACCTCGCGCCCGTAGGCAGTCGGTTCCGCAGTCGATGCCGCCATTACCTCGGCTGCGATCAGGGCATCTTCGACAAGTCGAGTCAACTCCTGATTCGCCGAGTTGCCGGTCTGCCTCAGCACCTCCAGCGGGTCCGGTTCTTCGGCTAGATCATCCGTGAGCGCCAAGCCCTGGCTCACCGCCAATTCCAGGAGTTCCCTCGCAACCTGTGGGGCTGGGTAGTTGGCGAAGATGCTGCACACCGGGCCGTCGAAGTCGAGCAGCAGTGCGCGGGCATCGCGGCACAACTGCTCAAGGTCGGCGGTCATCCTTCGTACCCGTAGGCGATCGTGGTCCACAGCGAGTCGAACCACTGGCGGGATGCCTCCACAAACTGGGTGCCATGAGAGGTGTCGTCGTCGGTGACGGCGTAGTGGAAGAGCGGGACGTCCTTGCCCATGAGGTCGTAGATGGCGGTGGGCTCGCCCTTGATGGTGACGGTCCGTTCGACGGCGGGGTAGAAACCGAAGAACACCTCTTCGCCGTTGAGTACGTAGAGCTTGAACTGTGGGGAGCCTCGGTGCATCCGTACCTCGACGGTTGCTGCGCGGATCAAGCCCAGGTCGCCTAGCTCCGTGACCTGGTCGACGATGCCATCGGCGGCCCTGCGGGTAATGCGGTCGGCTCGCTCTCGTACGGCCGGGTCGTCGGACTGTGTCTCGGCCCTTGCGGGCAGCGCCATGGGAACCGACATGTCAGAGACCAGCACACGCACCGCGATCGTTTCCGGAGCAAGGCGACCTACGCGGACCTTGTCCAGTACCTCTGCAAGTGCGTCCCGCAGTGTCTCACCGGAGAAGCCGGCGAAGTCGATCCTGACGTGAGGCCGTTCGAACGCGGCTTCGATGTGGGGTCGTAGCTCCACCGCCCGCTGCGTCTGGGCTCGGACGAAGGCGCCGCTGCCTTGCCTGGTGACGATGAGGCGCTCCGAGCGGAGTTGTTCTAGTGCTCGCTTGACGGTCTCCCGTGCGACTCCGTAGCGGGATGCGAGTTCGGGTTGTGACGGCAGCTTGTCGCCGGGCGCCAGTCGGCGCGTGAGGATCGCGGCCCGGAGCTTGTTTGCGATCTGCTGTGACGCCTGCTTCGGGTCATCGGGGTCAAGTTTCCCCAGGTAGTCCAGGTTTTCGGTCACACCCCAAGGATACCCCTGGCTAGCCAAGCGAGGAAACTCCGACCAGAGACTCTTGACCTGACTAGTCAAGCCGACCTAATCTCGACGGTAAGCCACTTGGCTAGCCAGGCAGTACAAGCCTGGTGTCCCGTCTCGGCCGGAACGGTCCGGCCGAGCAGGAAGCGCCTAGCGCTGAAGGAGAAATCGATGGCTCTTCGTGGTGGTACTCGGTTCTCGGTTCCGTTCGAGGCGGTCTTCCCGCACGGCGCGGTGTTCGTGCCGGACTCGATCGCGGAGGCGCAGGACTTCAACGAGGCGACTCGGCAGCGGACGCCGGCTAAGGACAAGGTGACGGGTCAGCGGGTGTGGCAGTGCCGGGTGATGGACATGGACCCGGAGTTGGGTGCCCGGTCGCGTGAGGTGTCGATCAAGGTGCTGGCGGATGTGCAGCCGGTTCCTCCGGTGGGTCCGTTTCAGCCGGTGGAGTTCGAGGGGCTGACGGTCACGCCGTACGTGGGCAGCAACGGCCGGCTGGCCTTCTCCTACCGGGCGTCGGCCATCGTGGCGCCGAAGACTCTGGCCGAGACGCGCGGCAAGGCCGCCTGATGGCCCACATGACGGCGGGCGTGCACATCGACGCCGACACCAAGCTGTCGTTCCGGTCCCACCCGGACGAGAACCGCGTGGTGCTCATGCTGGGCGAGACCGGCGGTGACGTGGCGGTGTTCCTGCCTCGTGCCGAGATCGACCGGTTGGCCGGTGTGCTGGCCGCAGCTCGTGAGTCCCTGTCGGTGCCGGCTGTGAAGGCGGCGGCCTGACTGATCGTGGCGCGGGGCGGCCCATGCCCTAGGAAAGCCGGCCGCCCCGCTGCCCTCTCCAAAACCCTCTCGGCCTGGAAGGGCGGTTTCATCATGCCAACTGTTCTGGACTGGCGTCGCAAGGGCGGTGCCGGCGAGCCGGTCCCGTGTGTGATCTGCGGGAAGCCGGCGATTTGCCGTAGCCCGAAGGGCACCCCGGTGCACAAGGTCTGCGCGGAGGCGTGGATCGACCAGCAGCCCCGCAAGGCGGTGGCGTGATGCGGGCGCCGCTGGTCAACTTCCGCCGGTTTCAGATCGCCGCCCCGTGGCCGGTGGTCTGGACGGTCACGATCCTGTTCCTGCTCGCCCGCCTGGCCGTGGTCGCGGTCCGGCTGCTGATCGCGGCTGTCCGGCACTGGCGAGCCTGGCCCGCGGTCGTCCTGGTCCTGGTCGCCGTCGACGCTTACCGGTCGCACGGGTGGTGGCCTCACCTCCTGGTCCTGCTCGTCCTCGCCGCTGGCGCTGGCCTGTGGTGGTGGCAGGCCCGGGACTCGTTTCACCGCCTGGTCGTGCTGCGTGCGGTGACGGTGTGGCGGCGGCTGTGGGTGTACCGGCGTCAGTGGCACGAGGTCATGTCCCTGTGCGGGCTGGTGAAGAAGTACGACGGCGGGGAAGTGGTGCCGCGGCTGCTGTCGGTGCGCTGCTCGTACGCCACCGACGAGCTGGTGGTGCGGATGCCGAAGGGCCAGAACCCGGAGGTCTACCACAAGGCCGCGCGGGATCTCGCGTACTCGTTCGGTACCCGGCACTGCCGGGTCTTCTCCGGCCGCCGACAGGCACCCCCGGACCGCACCGGCCGTCTCGCCTGGCTGCTGCGCCTGATAGACCGGGTGCGGTTCCGGGACCGGCCCCGCCACGTCTGGTTGGTGTTCATCCGCCGTGACCCGCTGACCCGCATCGTCGCACCCCTGCCCGTGCCGGCCCGCCCGGACTTCACCGCCCTGCCGCTGGGCCTGCGGGAAGACCTGGCCGTGTACTGCCTGCGGCTGCTCGCCACGCATGTGCTGATCGGTGGGGCGACCCGGATGGGCAAGGGCTCGGTCATCTGGTCCCTGCTCCGGTCCCTCGCCGCCGGCATCCGCTCCGGGCTGGTGCGGGTGTGGGCGATCGACCCGAAGGGCGGCATGGAGCTGTCCATCGGTCGGGCGTTGTTCTCCCGGTACGTCGATGACGACTGGCACCGCATGGCCGACCTCCTGGACGACGCCGTGACCCGGATGCGGGCACGTCAGAAGGCGTTGCGGGGCAAGGTCCGGGTGCACACGCCCAGCGTGGATGAGCCGCTGATCGTGGTCGTGATTGACGAGATCGCCGCGCTGTTGGCGTTCCTGCCGGACAGCGACATCCGCCAGCGCATCACCCAAGCTTTGGGGCTGCTGCTGACCCAGGGTGCCGGGTTGGGTGTGCTGGTCGTCGCCGCGACGCAGGACCCGCGTAAGGAAGTCGTCTCGGTCCGGGACTTCTTCCCCACCCGCATCGCCCTCGGCCTCACCGAGCGTGCTCACGTCGACCTGCTGTTGGGTGACGGCGCCCGTGACCGGGGAGCCCTCGCGGACCAGATCCCCCTGTCGGCCAAGGGCGTCGCCTACGTGCTGCTGGACGGTCAGCCGGAGCCGGCGCGGGTGCGGTTCTCCTACCTGCCCGATGACGTGATCCGGGACATGGCCGCGACCTTCCCGGCCCCGCCGGAAATCCAGCCCGACCTCGACCCGGCCCCGGCCCCGGCTGCGGTCAAGCCGCGCAGCAACGGCAGGCACACGTACCGGCCGACCCCGCCGAGGCAGGCCGCGCCGCTGCTGCCGCCGTCACTGCTCAACGCCCTAAACCCCACGAACGGGAGTGACCCGCGATGACCCTCCACGAGCTGCCCGAGGGCACGCCCACCCGGATGCCCTACGCCGACGAACCCGACCAGCCGGCCCAGGAGCCGCGTCGGTTCTACCGGCTACGTGCCCCGCACGTCGACAAGGCATCGGTGCCGGTCACCGTCCGGGTCACCCCCGACGCCGACCTCTACGTCGCGGTCGGCTCCGGTCGGCGCCGCATGTACCTGACCCCCAACGAGGCGTGGGCGCTGTGGCGCTGCCTCTCCGAAGCCGTCGCCTCCACCGGCGAGCCGCCGGAGTGGATCCGCGTGCACGTCACCCCCACCCACCGCTGACCCGGCCTGTTTGGAGCTTCTCTGATGCGTACCCCTCGACTCGCCCGCCGGCCCATCCGCCGTATCTGCCTCGACCTCGCCCACACCGACGGATGGGCTTCCGCGACCTGGGCCGCGAGGGACAGCAGCGCGAACGCCACCAGGAGCGAGCCGACCAGGCCGACAGGTCGACCGGTGCGGCGGCGGACGCGCAGTTCCAGGCCGAGGTAAATCGCCATCAGCTCGACGGCTACGGCGTTGGCCCAGCCGATCCAGTGTG
>JAFACJ010000431.1 GCA_023425615.1 Actinomycetes bacterium | reverse complement strand
GGTGGCGGTACTCCTCACCCATGCTGGGATTGACCGTGCAGCCGGTGCTGCGGCCGACGTTCAGGCCGCGGTCCAGGCAGCCGTCGTTGCAGCGGATGCACGGGACGATGTCCAGCAGCCGCCCCTCCTCGGCCTTGCGGGTCCAGTCGGGGTCGGCGAGCATCGCCCTGCCGAGGGAGACGAAGTCGGCGCCGCCCGAGGCCAGGACCTCCTCGGCGACCAGCGGGCTGACCAGCGAGCCGGAGCCGATCACCGGGATCGCCACCGCCTCCTTGATCTTCTCCCAGCCCCAGCGGTGCAGGGCGCGGGGCATGAACCACGGGCTGACCTCGTACTCCATCAGCGCGTGGTGGCCGCCGGAGGCGTGGATGACGTCGACGCCCAGCGCCTCAAGCCGCCGCGCCAGCTCCACGGTCTCCTCGATCGTGATGCCGTCCGCCTCGTAGTCGGTGACCGACAGCCGGAAGCTGAGCGGGAAGTCGCGCGGGATCCTGGCGCGGATCGCCGCGGCGACCTCCAGCGTGAGCCGCGCCCGGTTCTCGAACGGGCCGCCGTAGCGGTCGGTGCGCTTGTTGGTGTGCGGCGACAGGAAGTTGGTGAGCAGGTAGCCGTGCCCGGCGTGCACCTCGACCAGGTCGAACCGGGCGAGGTAGGCGCGTTCGGCGGCGTCGGCGAACGCGGTGACGACGCCGGCGACCTCCTCCTCCGTCATCGGCACCGGGCGCTCGCCGTACTGCGACTCGACGTAGTCCCAGGACACGTCGGACGCCGTCTTGATCGGCGCGGTGCCGAGGAACTTCTGCCTGCCGCAGTGCTCCAGCTGGATGCCGATCTTCGCTCCGGCGGCGTGCACCTCGTCCACCAGCCAGCCGAGGCCGGGGATGTGCTCGCGCCGGGAGATCCCGACCTGGGCGTGGATGGACTTGCTGGCGTCGTCGTCCACATAGCTGTACTCGACGATGACCAGCCCGGCTCCTCCTTCGGCGAGCCGCTTGTAGTGGTTGACCAGCCGCTGGGTGACGGTGCCGTCCTGGTTGGACAGCGCCGTGGTCTGCGGCGACTTGATGACGCGGTTCTTCAGTTCCAGGGTGCCGATCCGGCCGGGCCGGAACAGGGCTTCCAGTGCCATGTGACCTCCAGATGTGTCAGTTCGGCAGCAGACGGCGGGCGGCTTCCCGGACGCGGCGCTCCTCCTCGGGGAGGATGAAGAGGCTGAGCTGCTCCCCTTCGGGCGCCTCGACGCGCAGGCACCGCTGCTCCCACGGCGTCTCGACCAGGTCGCCCGTCGCGGGGGCTCCGGCCGCGGCGAGCCGTGCCGCCAGGGCGCGCAGTTCGGCCTCGTCGCGCACCTCCACGCGCAGCGCGTGGTCGCGGCCGTGCCGGGCGCCGCTCTCGGCGTCGTCGACCAGGTCCCACTGGGCCTCGTCGAACAGTTCGATCGCGGCGGGCGCCACGGCGAACAGCACGCCGCGCTGCCCGCCGGGGTGCGTCCACTCATCGACGACGGGCAGCCCGAGGCCGTCGCGGTAGGTGCGGACCGCCGCGTCGAGGTCGCGGACGCGCAGGCAGATCCGCAGTTCGTCGAAGGCGCGGCGGCTGCCGCCGGGGTGCGCCGCCGGACGGCTGACGAGCACGTAGACGTGCCCGTCTGGCGCACGGAAGTGCGACCACTCGGTGGCCCACGAGGTCTCCACCCCCACGTGCACCTCGCCGATGAACTCGATGCCGTGCCCCTCCAGTTCGGCGCGCGCCTCGCGGACGTCGTCCACGAGCAGGCCCGCGACCGGGTGCTCGAAGAAGGAGTGCTCGGTGTCGGTCGGCTTGAACACCTCGAAGGCGTCGCCGTCGGGCAGGTCGAAGACGACGGCGTCCGGCTGGTCGAGGCCGATCGGCAGGCCGACGACGTCGGCGAGGAAGCCCCGCATCGACTCGAAGTGCGGGGTCCGCGAGCCGACCCATGCCATTCCGTGTACGCGCATGTTCTCTCCTCTCAGGAACCGATGGTGGGAACGGGGGCGCCCTGCGCCGCCTCCGCGCGGGCCGCCTGGTTGAAGGCGGTGTCGACCTCGCCGCAGGCGGCGCAGATCGGGGCGCCGTCCGCGGCCGGGTCGCGGTCCATCTCGACGGCGGTGTACGAGCGGTCGCAGACATGGCAGGCGACACGGGAGGCCCAGGCGTCGTCCACCTCCTCGCGCGGGTCGCCCTCGCGGCGCAGCAGGCCGGACGGGGCGAGCTTCAGCACCGCCGCGTACAGCACGACGCTGACGGCCAGGGCGGCCACCGGGGCGAGCGGGGAGAGCCGGGGGAAGCTCTCGGGGTTCTGCGTCAGGTAGATGCCGGCCGCCGCGGCCACGACCCAGACGCCCAGGCCCGGGGTGACGGCGCGCAGCCGGCCCGGCCGGAACTCCGGCCCGTCCCTCCGGTCGGCGGGCGTCAGCACGAAGTGGGTGAAGACGATCCCGACCCAGCTCACCAGGAACACGCCCTGCCAGGCGAGGACCTTCTGCAGGGAGGAGAACACGTCGGTGAGCATGAGCAGGTACGCGGCGACCGCCACGATGACGACCCAGACCGGGCGCGGCAGCCGCAGGCCGAACAGCCGCGCGGCGAGCCGGCCCCAGTTGATCGAGGACAGGTAGTAGTTCAGCGTGTTGACGCGGATCTGGGTGACGACGGTCAGCAGCACGCCCCACAGGCCGAGGGTCGTCACGATCGCCTGGACGACGCCGACCACGGCGGTGGGGTCGCTGGGCAGGACGGTGCGCACCAGGTAGATGCCGGCGAGGCCGTTCAGCAGGAACATCCAGCCGTAGTAGACCCAGCCGAACGTGACGTGCTGGTGGAACCGCAGGTCCTGCGGGCGGGCCAGCCGGGAGAACTCGGTGCCCGTCGTCAGGAGCAGCCAGATGCCCATGTAGATGCAGAAGGTCAGCAGCCAGCCGGGCAGGGGCCGCGCCTCGGCCGGCACCACGCCCGCGAACGACGTCCAGGTGGAGGGCCCGTCGTGCCGCACGGTGGCGACGACGACCGCGGCGATGACGCCCACGATGTAGATGGGCATCAGGTAGGCGTTGATGCGGTCCATCCACGTCTGGACGCTGCCGACCATGAGGGGCAGCACCGCGACGACGACGATGAGGTACCACCAGCGGATGCCGGGGGCGCCGAAGTGGATGTGGAACGCCTCGGCGAGCACGCTGCTCTCGAAGACGGCGTAGT
>JAFACJ010001102.1 GCA_023425615.1 Actinomycetes bacterium | reverse complement strand
GGCCTTCGACCCGTCCGCCGGCGAGGACCCGACGTACTTCAACATCACCTGCAACGACACCCCGTTCGGCCGCACCCCGGCGCAGCAGGCCGCCCACACCAAGAAGGACGGCGCCCGCCACCCGCTGGCCGGTTACGCCCCGATCACCAACCCCTGCTCGTACTGGAAGCGGCCCGCCGGGCAGCTCAAGCTGTCCCGCCCCGTCGGCCGCGGCCTGCCCCCGGTGCTCATGATCCACTCTGTGAACGACCCGGCCACCTCCTACAGCGGCGCGGTGAAGGCGCACAAGGCGTACGCGAACTCACGCCTGATCACCGTCAAGAACGAAGGCGACCACGCCCTCTACGCCAGCGGCAACCCCTGCGTCGACCGGGCCGTCGAGCGTTACCTCATCGACGGCGTCTACCCCGGACACGACGGCTCCTGCCAGGGCACCCCGCTTCCCGTCCCCGCCGGGGCCGGAGCCCGGACCTCCCCCGGGACGCCCAACCCGCTGCAGCGGCTCGCGGAGCTCAGCGAGTTCACCAGGAGTTGATCCCGAACGGGCGCCTCCCGGTGAGGCGCCCGGTTTCGGACGACGAGGGGATCCGCCCGCGGTGGGCTTCGCGGGCGGTCAGGCGAGTGCGTCGTAGTAGGGCTTCATCGCCGGGTAGTAGTCGGTGAAGGCGGGCTGAGGGGTCCCCTCGCGGGCGGCCGTGAGGAGGTCCAGGTAGTACTCCCAGCCCGCGCCCATCTCGGCGAGCGGGGCTCCGGGTGCCAGGTGGTGGATGAAGCGGAGCTCGGTGACGCCCGCGGTCTCGGTCAGCAGGAGCTCGATACGCCAGTCGCCGGAGGGGTCGGACGTCGACAGGGCGAGGCGGTGCGGCGGCTCGCACGCGTCGATGCGCATCTCGCACCACGGCTCCCCCTCCTCGAAGGACATCCGCACCCGGATCGTCGCGCCGGGGGCGGCGTCGCCTTCCCAGGGGCCGAACCAGCGCGCGGTGCGCTCGGGCTCGGTGACGCTCGCCCACACGTCCTCGATCGGCGCCCGGTAGGTCCGGACCAGGATGAGATCCCGCCCTTCTCCGGCGGTGACCAGCCTTCCGGTGGGGTTCATGCAGTCCTCTCCTCTTCTGTACCGTCCGCCTGGGGCTGCGCGCGACGCTCGCGCACGGTGCGGCGGACCTCGGTCTCCAGGGCGTCGAGGTGGTGCGCCCATCCCGCCGGGCGGGTCAGGTCCGCGAGCCAGTCCGTGAGTTCGGCGAGCGGCTCGGTCCGCAGCGAGTACAGCCGCCGTCGGCCGACGAGTTCGTCGTGTACCAGGCCGCTCTGCCGCAGCACCCGCAGGTGGCGGCTCACCGCGGGTCTGCTGATCGCGAACCTCGCGGCTATCGCGCCCGCCGGCAGGCTCCCCTCACGCAGCAGCATGAGGATCTCCCGCCGCACGGGATCCGCGATCGCCTCCACCACCTCGTCCATCCAGAAAGCGTAACCCATAGGTTACGCTTTCGTCCCGCATCCGGGATGATCCGTGACGTCCCGGAGCGCGGTTCAGACGGCGACCGGCTCCGGTATCGGGGCGGGGTCGGCTGCCGCCGTCTCGTCCCGGCGCTTGCGGGACAGGGGGACGAAGTTGAGGACGAGGAAGGCGAAGAGCCAGATCAGAAGGGTGGTGAGGTGGCCGCCGAGGGTGCGGGCGTCGAAGTAGAGGATCGAGCGCGCGGTCTCCAGGACGGCGGGCATGGGGAGGATGCCGTGGAGCCACTGGAAGAAGGACGGTTCCATCCAGACCGAGACGGCGCCGCCCGAGGCCGGGACGCCGAGGATCACCAGGAGGCCGATCGCCGGGACGCCCGCGATCTGGGCGAGGGCGGGGTTCACGCCGAGCGGGGCGAGCAGGCGGGCGAAGAAGGCGGTCACCAGGGCGCCGGTGTAGGAGGCGAGCGCGCCGAGGCCGATGAGCTCGGGATGCCCGTCGATCGCGCCGATGATCGGGCCGATCGTCAGCCAGACCGCCAAGCCCATGAACACCGCCCAGCCGGCGGCGACGGCGGCGAAGAGCCGTGGCCGCATCAGCTGCGGCGCTGCGGCTCCGGCGACAAGGACGAAGATCGCGCCGGACAGGATCCAGCCGAGGGTCAGGTAGAGCGTGGAGATGCCGGAGCCGTCCGAGGCGGGCAGCGGTGCGATGTCCTCCTGCCGGAGCGCGACGCCCTGCCCGGCGGCGAAGCCGGTGAGGACGGTGGTGAGCGTCTGCATCTGGCTCGCGCCCGCCGCCCCCGCGACGTAGAGGACGGCCTGGCCCCGACCGCGCACCGACGGCCCGGCGTAGGCGCCGGCGACCTCGCGCTTGAGGATGAGTTCCCTGGCCTCGGTCTCGGTGCCGACGGTGCGCAGGTCGAAGGACTCCCCGGTGGCGGCGGTCAACTGCGCGGAGACCTTCTCGGCCTGGGCCGCGGTCGAGGCGACGACGGCGAGCGGCATCCGGTTGGGCGCGGGCTGGTGCATGGCCGTCAGCATGACGCCGAGCATCATCACGACCATGAGGAACGGGAAGAGCCCGACCAGGACGTACTTGACCGCGGGCGACGAACGGTGGACGGCGGCGTGCTGGCCGCTGGTGGTGGAGGACATGCGGAACCTCGCGGGAAGCTCGTGGGTGGAAGTCGTGGGCGCCGGGTCAGGCCGTGACGGGGACTGCCGAGGCCGCGGCCGCGTCGGCGGCCTCGTCCACCGCCGTCTCCTCGCTCGCGGTCAGCAGGTGCTTGGGCTTGCGCCGGTTGCGCAGCGAGTCCAGGGCGACGGAGCCCGCGACGGACACCGCTCCCCACAGCGCGAGGACCAGCAGGTGGCCGCTCACCCCCTGGCCGCCGAAGTAGAGGATCGCGCGTAGCGCCTCGCCGGCGGCGGGTGTCGGCAGGACGCCGTGCAGCCATTCGAAGAAGCCGGGCATCGCCTTCACCGGCATGCCCAGGTTCGACGCGGGGACGCCCAGGTACATGAGGACGAACACGCCGGCGATCGAGCCGAGCCCGCCGATGAGGCGGGCGATGAAGCTCTGCGCCAGGCCGACCGCGAAGATCGTCGCCCAGCCGAGCGCGAGCATCTCCCAGGCGTGTCCGCCCACCGCCCCGATGACCGGGTCGGCGATCAGCCACACCACGAGACTCATCAGCGCCGCCCAGACCGCCAGGAAGGCAGGTGTCCTGCGCAGGGTGAACACCTCGGGCGCACCCTGGGTGATCATGGTGATGATCATGTATCCGGAGAGGATCCAGCCGGTGACGATCATCATCGCGGAGACGCCCATGCCGTCCTCCGGTGGCAGCGGCGCGATCTCCCGGTGTTCCACCTGGAGGCCCTGCTGCGCGGCGATCCCGGTGAAGATCGCCTGCATCATCGAAGCCTGGCCCATGCCCGCGGCCTGCGCGGTGTAGAGGGTGGCCGGGCCGCCCGGCGAGGCCGGCAGCCGGAAGGCGGCGCCGATCTCGCGGCGCTTCAGGAGATCCTCGGCCTCCGACACGGCGCCGACGGTGCGGACCTCGACCGGGGAGCCCTCGGCGGCGTTGAGCGCGTCGGCGAGCCCGACCGCCTGCTGCCCGGTGCCGATCACCGCGACCGGCAGGTCACGTGGCACGGGCTGGTGCATCGACGTGGTGTACACGCTGACGAGCATCATCACCAGCAGGAACGGGATGAGCCCCACGAAGGCGTACATGACCGCTTTGGGGGGCTGCTTCCGCCCTCCCCGGCCCGCCTCCGTTCCCCCCTCGGCGGCGGGAACGGTGTCCGTCGCTTGCATCAGGTCGATCTCCCTCATGTCTCCGGAAGCCCTAAGTCACATGACTTAAGGCTTCCGTCAACATTAAGTCATGTGCCTTAATGGTCTGACCTGGATGTGCCGCGAGAGACGGTTCTCACAGCCGGGAGCGGCGATGAGAGGATGGACGCCATGACGGCCAAGGCGACGACCCGGGAGATGCTGCTGGCCGCGGGCGAACGCCTCATCGCCGAGCAGGGGCCCACCGCGGTCTCCGCCCGGCGCATCGCCGAAGAGGCGGGCGCGGCCAACCACTCGGCGGTCGCCTACCACTTCGGCGACAAACAGGGCCTCATCCTGGAGATCATCCGAGCGCACCGCGCGGAGATCGACGCGATCAGCCGTGCCATGGCGGACAAGGCGGAAGGCTCCCCCGACCCGCGCGAACACCTCGCCTGCGTCCTGCTCCCGACACTCGTCCACCTGGACCGCCTCGGCCCGCCCACCTACTACGCCCGTTTCATCACCCAGATCCTCAGCGACCCGGCGGTCGAGGGGAAAGTGCTACCCGAACTCGCCGGACCGCAGGCCGGAGAGGCGGTCCGTGCCATCACGCAGACGGCGCCGGAGAACGTCCCTCCCGAAGTCCTGCGCATGCGCTGGAGGATGGTCCGTCCCCTGCTGTTCCGAGCCAGCGCCACCTTCGAACTCGACCTCGCCGAGGGCCGCAACACCCACGGCACATGGGAACTGCTCGGCCGCTTCATGCTCGACGCGATCGGAGGTCTCCTCCTGGCCCCCAGCACCCTGCCCCCCGGCGCGATCCCGCCCGAGGCGCACGAGGGGGATTCCGTCTTCTGAGCCGGAAGTCTCAGAAGACCAGGCCGGATTCGTAGGCGAAGATGACCAGTTGGGCACGGTCACGGGAGCCGGTCTTGGCCAGCAGATTGGTCAGGTGCGTTTTGATCGTGCTGGTGGCCAGGACCAGATCGGCGGCGATCTCGGCGTTGGACATGCCCCGTGCCACGCGGGTCAGGACGTCTCGTTCCCGGTCGGTGAGGGTAGCGAGGATCCCGCGGGACGGGTGGGACGCCGAGAGGCGGTCGGCGGGGGCCGCGGGGGTGGCGGTGAAGCGCTCGATCAGACGACGGGTCGCGGCGGGGGTGAGGAGCGCCTCGCCGGCCGCCACCACGCGGATCGCCGTGAGGAGGTCCTCCGGAGGCGAGTCCTTGAGGAGGAAGCCCCCGGCGCCCGCACGGAGACCGGCGAAGACGTACTCGTCCAGGTCGAACGAGGTGAGGATGATGACGCGGATCGACGGATCTTCGGTGATCTTGCGAGTGGCGTCTATGCCGTTCATCCCCGGCATACGGACGTCCATCAGGACCACGTCGGGACGGAGAGAGGCAGCCAGTTCCACGGCCTCGGTGCCGTTCTCCGCGGTGCCCACGACCCGCATGCCCGGCTCTGTGTTCAAGAGCGCCGACAGCGAGACCCGCAGGAGCGCCTGGTCGTCGGCGAGCATGACTCGGATCATGAGCGGACCTCGTCCAGCGCGGGGGTGTAAGGGAGCCAGGCCTCCACACGCCAGCCGTCCGGGGGTGTGGGCTCGGCGCTCACCGTGCCGCCGTAGAGGCGGGCTCGCTCCCTCATCCCCGGGATGCCCTGGCCCTGGCCGCGCGCGACGGCCGGACCGGGGTTGGCGACGTGCAGCCGGACGCCGTCGGCCTCGTGGGTGACGTTGATGGTCGCCGATCGGGTGGCCGCGTGTTTGACGGCGTTGGTCAGTGCCTCCTGGACGATCCGGTAGGCGGCCAGGTCGGTACCGGTGGGCAGCGGACGTGGTGCTCCGTGGATGGACAGCTCGGTGTGCAGGCCCGCCGCCGAGGCCGCGGCCACCAGCTCGCCCAGGTCGGACAGCCCCGGCTGGGGCGCGAGACCGTCGGCGTCGTCGCCGCGCAGGAGGTGCATGAGGCGGCGCATCTCCGCGAGGGATGAACGGCCCGTCTGCTCGATCGTCCCGACGACCTCGTGGAGGGGGTCGTCGGGGGCGGAGCGGAGCCGGGCGATGCCCGCCTGGACGGTCATCAGCGTCACCCCGTGGGCGACGACGTCGTGCAGTTCGCGGGCGATCGTCAGGCGTTCGGCGGCGATCCGCGCCCCGGCCTCGGCGTCGGCGCGGCGGCGTTGCTGGTCGGCGAAGGCGGTCATCCACGCGCGGCGCTGGCGGAGGGCGTCGGCCAGCACGCACGGCGGCAGCGCGACGATCAGCGGGACCACGACCAGATGGAGCGGGGTCATGTCGTCCTGGTGCAGGACGATCGCCTGCGCCAGCAGCCAGGTGCCGACGCCGGTCAGGATGGCGGCGCGCCGGGAGCGGACGGCGGCCGAGTAGG
The DNA here is from genome assembly GCA_023425615.1 of Actinomycetes bacterium. Classification (GTDB taxonomy): domain Bacteria; phylum Actinomycetota; class Actinomycetes; order Streptosporangiales; family Streptosporangiaceae; genus Actinocorallia. Next base: position 1,306 of record JAFACJ010001102.1, on the reverse strand, counting down.
AGGCCAGCATCCAGGCGGCGGGCTGCATCGTGGCGTCAAGTTCGAGGACGAACAGGTAGGTGATGGCGTTCGTCCAGATCAGGACCGGCACCGGGTACTTGCGGCGCAGCAGCACCGGGGCCGTGACCAGGAGCAGGGGCAGGACCAGGCCGGGTTCGCCGTCGCCGTCCGCGGCGAGCAGGGCCAGCAGCAAGATCGCCAGGGCGTCCAGTGCCACCCAGTGCCACGGTCGCGATTCGATCACAGGACGACGGTAGCGCCTCTGTTCACCGCACCGCTTCCGCCCACGGTCCGAACCGGGATCGGCACCGTGGGCGGAAGCGCCGCGACCGCCCGCTCGCAGACCCTGGAGCCCAGGGAGGCACAGATGATCGAAGTCACGGGCCTGGTCAAGCGGTACGGCAAGGCCGCCGCCGTCGACGGGCTCACCTTCACGGTCCGTCCGGGACGCGTCACCGGGTTCCTCGGACCGAACGGCGCGGGCAAGTCCACCACGATGCGATTGGTCCTCGGGCTCGACCGGGCGGATGAGGGCGGTGTCCTCATCGCCGGGAGACGGCTGCGCGAGCTCGACCGGCCGCTCACGCGGGTCGGGGCGCTCCTCGACGCCTCAAAGGTGCATTCCGGGCGGTCAGCCCGCAATCACCTGCGGGTGATCGCGGCGGCCGACGGCATCGGTGATCGCCGGGTTGACGCCTGCCTCGAACTCGCCGGGCTGGGCGACGTGGCGGGCCGCCGGATCCGCGGGTTCAGCCTGGGCATGCGCCAGCGGCTCGGCATCGCCGCGGCCCTGCTCGGCGACCCCGGCGTCCTCCTGTTCGACGAACAGGTCAACGGCCTCGACGCGGAGGGCATCCAGTGGGTCCGCACCCTGATGCGGGACCTGGCCGCCGAGGGCCGGACGGTCTTCGTCTCGTCCCACCTGATGGCCGAGATGCAGAACACCGCCGACCACCTCATCGTCATCGGCCGCGGCAGGCTCCTGGCCGACGCCCCGATCACCGACCTGACGGCGACGGCGTCCCTCGAACTCCGGGTGCCCGAGCCCAAGACGGGTCCCGCGGTGAGCCTCCTCGCCGAAGCGGGAGGGGACGTGGCGGCCGACCGGACCGGCCTCCTCGTCCGGGGACTCACCGCCGACAGGGCCGGCGAACTGCTCTGCGCGGCGGGGATCCCGGTCATCCGCCTGGCCGAGCGGCGTTCGTCCCTGGAGGACGCCTATCTGGAACTCACCGGCGACGCCGTCGAATACCGCGCTCAGGAGGTCTGACCATGACGGATATCAGGTTCGTGCTCCGATCGGAGT
>JAFACJ010000340.1 GCA_023425615.1 Actinomycetes bacterium | reverse complement strand
CATGGTGCCTGACATCGTAGTAGGGAATGGGGGACTAGCGCAGACCGGGGATCCGAGCGCTGAGCGTTCTCAGCATCGTCTCCACCTCCGGGATGCGGAGGACGCGGGCGGCGGCGACGTACAGGATGCCACCTCCGAGCCCGCCGAGCGCGAGTGCCGCCAGAGAGGGCATGAGTCCGGTTCCGGCCCACTTCTCCAGCGCCACATGGCAACCGAGCGCGAACGCCGCGAGCGGACCCGCGGCAGCCAGCATCTTGACATGAGAGGCGATGATTCGGCCAGCGTCGATTCGGCCGAGGCGGCGGCGCAGGATGATCCCGCAGATGACGACGCCGACCACGTTGGTGATCAGGAAGGCGGCGGCGATGCCGACGACGATGTCCTCGGTAGGCAGGACCTCGTAGGCCAGCAGCGCGGTGCCGATGTTGGTGGCGACGGTCGCGACGGCGACGAGCGCGGGCGTCCTGGTGTCGCGGTAGGCGTAGAAGACGCGCAGCATGAGCTGGTAGACGGAGAACGGGATCAGCGCGATGGCCAGCATCTGCATGATCCGCCCGATGATCGCGGCGTCGGCGACGCTGGTGTTCCCGTGGGCGAACAGGGCCGTCACGATGTCGGGCGCGAGCGCGAGCATGAACGCCGCGCCGGGGATGATCAGCACGGACGACAGGCGCAGGCCGGAGGAGAAGTCGTCGCGGACGAGGTCGGTGGCGCCTTCCACGGCGTGCGCGCTCATCCGGGGCAGCAGCGCGGTGATGACCGAGACGGCGACGATCGCGTACGGGAGCTGGAAGAACTGGTAGGCGGTGGCGTAGGAGGCGTAGCCGTAGGCGCCGCCGAGGCCCTCCTCGACGCCCCTGAAGCCGGCGCTGTTGCTGAGCCGGGTGGTGATCAGGAAGCCGACCTGGAGGAGGAGGACGTAGCAGAGCGTCCAGCCGGCGGTGCGGCCCACCTGGCCCAGCTCGCCCTTCTGGAAGTCCATGCGGGGCCGCCAGCGGAACCCGGAGCGGCGCAGGGCGGGCCACAGCACGATGGTCTGCAGGGCGATGCCGCCGGTGGTGCCGACGGCCAGCAGCAGGAACTCGGCGTCGGTGAGGTTGGCGGCGGTGGGCTTGCCGCCGCCCTGGATGAGCAGGAAGGCGATGCCGACGCCGATGACGACGACGTTGTTGAGGACCGGCGCCCACATGGGCGCGGCGAAGGAGTCGCGGGTGTTGAGGATCGCCCCGGCGAAGGCGCCGACGCCGTAGAAGAAGATCTGCGGCAGGAAGAACATCGCGAACAGGACGGCCAGCCGCAGATCGTCGCCGCGCAGGTCGGCGCCGCCGTAGGCGCGCATGATCAGGGGGGCGGCCAGCACCGCGACCGCGGTGATGACGCCGAGCCCGAGCAGGGCGATGGTGAAGAAGCGCTGCTCGTACCTGCGCCCGTACTCCGGGTCCCGCTTCTTGGCCTGGACGATCAGCGGCACGATGACCGAGGTGAGGATGCCGCCGAACAGCAGGTCGTAGATGATGTTGGGGATGGTGTTGGCGAGGTTGTAGATCGAGCCGAGGATCCCGTTCCCCAGCGCGATGATGATCACGGCGCTGCGGACGAACCCGGTGATCCGAGAGGCGATGGTGCCCAGGGCCATGAGAGCCCCCGAGCGCAGCAGACTGGATGCCCCGCCGCCGGTCCGTGCCTCAGACCGCTGCTCCGTCATGCTGTGCTTCCTCCTCCTTGCGCCGCCGCCGCGCGCGCACTCCTCGGAAGCCTACGCCGATGACCAGCACTCCGAGGGCACCAACGGTGATGAAGAGACCGACGGAGGAGAATCCGGTCGTCTTGACGAAGACGCTCTGGGAGTTGACCTCCTGGACGTCCTTGTTGAAGATCTTTACCTCCACCTCGACCTCGTTCTTGAGCGAACTGCCGGTGGGCAGCTTGACCGGCACCTGGATGGTGTCCTTCTGGCCTGCCTCGATCCGGCGCTCCAGCACGTAGCTGCTGCCGTTCTCGCCGTCCTCGCCGGGGAAGACCAGCTGCCCCAGCGGATAGGTGGTGATCTTGATGAGGATGTCGACGGGCCCGCTCTCCTGGGGGAACTCGTTCACGATGGTGAACTTCAACACGCCCGAGGATCCGGCGAGCTGTTTCTCCGTCCCGCTGACCAGGCCGATCTTGTCGATCTCGGCGTCGTGGTCCTTGCGTGCCTTGTCCTGGTAGGAGTAGGCGGCCTGGATGCGCTTGCCGGTGCCCCGCCAGGCGCCCGAGGCCACCCGCATCGCGGCCCGCTGGAGCGAGGTGTCCGGCTCGGTGAAGATCTTGGAGAAGGCGTACGCCTCCTTGTTCATCGCCTTCACCGTCTCCAGGTAGTGCTGGCTGAGCTCGCGGTCGCCGTCGGTGTAGGTGATGAGCTGGCGCTCGTCGGGCGTCCTGTTCTTGGCGGCGGCGATGTCGCCCAGGGAGACGGGCTTGAGCCAGGCGCTGCGGGCGTCCTTGGTCTCCAGCAGGCTTCTGGCGAAGTCGAGGCCGGGGTTCCAGCGCCGGTCGGGCGCCACCACCAGGGTGCGGCTCTGGCTGGGCGCCTCGGCGGTGATCATGGCGGTCTCGGCGAGATACCGCTGCCGTGCGCCGAGCGCGGCGCCGGGGGAGCTGGTGTCCCCGCTGACGATCTGCTGGAGCGTGTCGTCGAAGGCGATCGCCACCTTGTGCGCGCCCTTGGACGTCTGGACGGTGGTGGCGGCGTTGGGCGTGTGGCTCGCCGCGTTGGCGGTGAGCTGGTTGCTGCTGAGCAGGAAGGCGCTGCTGCCCAGGTCCTTGTTGGCGACGAGCCGGTCGATGGTCGCCTGGTTGATCGTCCCGTTGTTCGGCCAGGCCAGCTTGGGGTAGGTCTCGGCGTCCCTGCCCAGGACGTCGAGACCGAGCCGCTTGTCGGCGTAGGCGGCCTTCAGGAGGCTCGCCTCGCCGCTGCCGAACCGCCGGTTGACCAGCGCCACGGTGTCGACGTCGGCGTAGGGCGTCAGGAAGAACTCGTTCTTGGGGTTCTTCAGATAGGTCTTCAGCTTGCTGAGCCAGGCGGTGGCCGCGGGGCTCTTCGGCGTGTCCTCTTTCCGGTCGCGGATCCGGTAGTCCTTCTGCATCGCCTGGATGTCGGTGAGCAGGGACGGATCGATCGCCAGGGTGACGGCGTCGCTCCCGCTTCCCAGCGCGTTGAGCAGGGTGTTCAGCCGCCCCTTCGCGCCGGCGTCGAGGGAGGCGGCGAGGTTGTCGTCGTAGAACTTGCGGTCGGTGGTGCGGTGGGGGGTGTCGATGAGCGGCCAGATGAAGGCCACGCGCGTCGGCTGGATGTTCTTCTTCGCGTCCTTGGGGACGTAGTTGATGTACGTGTGCGCCCCGCCGATCCGTCCGAGGGTGGCCGAGGACACCGTCACGGCCAGCGGGTAGACGGACAGCTCGCCGGGACGGTGGGCGAACACGTGCGACGCGGTGTTGGCCAGCTTCACCGTCCTGGAGGCGCCGGGCGCGAGGTCGAACGGCCCCTTGGAGTCGAGGACGCCGGGGACCGACTCGTCGGTGGCGCTCTTGGAGAAGTCCTCCAGCTGGCTGCGGTTGCTGAAGCGCTCGCCGTACAGGAGCCTCGCCTCCAGCCCCACCAGCGGCTGGGAGCCGACGTTGGTGATCTTCGCCTGGACGCCCAGCTTCTTGGTCTTCGGGCCGAGGACCGTCGGTTTGAGTGACTCGAGGACGACCGTCACGGTGCCCTGGCGCTGCCTCTGGAGGGCCGAGGCCGCGGGGCCCGCGGACGCCGGCACGGGCGAGAGGAACCCGGTGACCGTGAAGACCAGGAGGAGCGCCATGAGAGCAGCCGTGAGACGCGCCGTCACTGGTCCTGCTCCCGCCGCGATCTCACGCGCTCGATCGTAGTGGCCCTTGGAGAGTGGAAAGCTGCGTCCGGGAGGGCCGAAAGTCCTTGAGACCGGGTTTTCTCGGACCGTGACCGGCGTGTCTCGGGCCGTGAATACTTGTTTTGCGGGGTTCTCGCGAACGCCTAACCTAGGTGGTCGTGTCGAATGAGGAACAGCGCAGGGCCCTGGCCGAACTCCTGAGGCGGGTGGTGCCCGCCGAGGCCGAGGAGCTCGGACGTCTTTTCGCCGCGGCCGGGCACGAACTGGCGATCGTCGGCGGCCCCGTCCGCGACGCGCTCCTCAGGCGTCCGGTGACCGACCTCGACTTCACCACCGACGCCCCGCCGGAGCGGATCTTGGAGCTGGTGGACGGCTGGGCCGACGCGGTCTGGACGATCGGCATCGAGTTCGGCACGGTCGGGCTGCGCAAGGGCGGCCAGCAGCTGGAGATCACGACCTACCGCAGCGAGACCTACGACCCCAAGTCCCGCAAGCCGGAGGTCGCCTACGGCACCTCCCTGCGGGAGGACCTGCGCCGCCGTGACTTCGCCGTCAACGCGATGGCGGCGCGGCTGCCGGGCTGCGAGTTCGTCGACCCCTTCGGCGGCCTCGACGACCTGCGCGAGAAGGTGCTGCGCACCCCCGGCTCCCCGGAGGACTCCTTCAGCGACGACCCGCTGCGGATGCTGCGCGCCGCGCGGTTCGTCTCCCAGCTCGGCTTCACCGTCGCCCCGCCCGTCATGGAGGCGATGCGGGAGATGGCGGGCCGTATCGAGATCGTCTCGGCGGAGCGGGTGCAGGCCGAGCTGTCCAAGCTGGTCTGCGGCGCGTTCCCCCGCGCGGGCCTCGCCGTCCTCGACGCCTCGGGCCTCGCGGCGTACGTGCTGCCCGAGCTGCCCGCGCTCCGGCTGGAGATCGACGAGCACCACCGGCACAAGGACGTCTACGAGCACTCGATGATCGTCCTGGACCAGGCGATCGCCCAGGAGGAGGACGGGCCCGATCTCGTCCTGCGGCTGGCGGCGCTGCTGCACGACATCGGCAAGCCCAGGACCCGCGCGCATCTGCCCGGCGGCCGGGTGTCCTTCCACCACCACGAGATGGTCGGCGCGAAGCTGACGAAGAAGCGGCTGGCCGCGCTGAAGTACCCCAAGGAGGTCATCGCCGATGTCTCGCGGCTGGTCGAGCTGCATCTGCGGTTCCACGGGTACGGCGAGGGCGAGTGGACGGACTCGGCGGTGCGCCGCTACGTCCGCGACGCCGGCCACCTCCTGCCGCGCCTGCACAAGCTCACCCGCGCCGACTGCACGACCCGCAACCGGCGCAAGGCCGAGCGCCTGGCCCGCACCTACGACGCGCTGGAGACGCGGATCGCCAGGCTGGCGGCCGAGGAGGAGCTGGGCAGGATCCGGCCGGAGCTCAACGGCGATGAGATCCAGCAGATCCTGGGGATCACCCCCGGCCCCCTGGTCGGCCGCGCCTACAGGTTCCTGCTGGAGCTGCGCCTGGACCAGGGTCCGATCGGCAAGGACGCCGCACGCGAGGCGCTCCTGGCCTGGGCGCGCGACCAGGGCGTCCTGGAGACCTCGAACTAGCCGAGGGTGCGGGCGGCGGCGGTCATCGCGGTGGTGATCCGCTCGACCTCCTCCGGGGTGCTGATGTAGGGCGGCATCGTGTAGATCAGGTCGCGGAAGGGCCGCAGCCACACGCCGTGGTCCATGGCGGCGCGCTGCACCTTCTCCTGGTCGAGGGGGGTGGCGGTCGCGATGACGCCGATCGCGCCCTTCACCCTGACATCGGCGACGCCCGGCAGCCCGCGCACCCCTTCCAGGCCCGCGGCCAGCCCGGCCTCGATCGTCTTGACCTCGGTGCGCCAGTCGCGTTCGGCGAGCAGGCCGAGGGAGGCCAGGGAGACGGCGGCGGCCAGGGGGTTGGCCATGAAGGTCGGGCCGTGCATGAGCGGCGCCTCGCCCGAGGCGCTGATGCCCGCGGCGACACGGTCGGTGCACAAGGTGGCGGCCATGGTGAGGTAGCCGCCGGTGAGCGCCTTGCCGACGCACATGATGTCGGGTGAGATCCCGGCGTGGTCGGCGCCCCAGAACTCCCCCGACCTGCCGAAGCCGGTGGCGATCTCGTCGAGGATCAGCAGCAGGCCGTGCTCGTCGGCGAGCCTGCGCAGCGTCTGCAGATGGGAGGGGTCATAGAAGCGCATACCGCCCGCGCCCTGCACGACCGGCTCGGCGATGATCGCCGCCAGTTCGCCGGCGTGCTCGGCGACGAGCCGCTCCAGGAGGCGGGTGTAGTCCTCGTCGGGCACGGCGGGGGGCTCGGGGGCGAAGACATGGGAGGGCAGGACGTCGGAGAACAGGTGGTGCATGCCGTTCACCGGGTCGCAGACGGCCATGTCGCCGAAGGTGTCGCCGTGGTAGCCGCCGCGCACGGTCAGCAGGCGCGGCCGGTTGACGCCCTGGGAGCGCCAGTACTGGAGCGCCATCTTGATCGCGACCTCGACGGAGACGGAGCCGGAGTCGGCGAAGAAGACCTTGGTGATCCCGGCGGGCGTGAGGTCCAGGAGCGCCCGGGCCAGTTCGACGGCGGGCGGGTGGGTGAGGCCGCCGAACATCACGTGCGCCATCCGGCCGAGCTGGTCGGTGATCGCGGCGTTGAGCGCCGGGTGGTCGTAGCCGTGGATGGCCGCCCACCATGACGACATGCCGTCGATCAGCTCGGTGCCGTCGGCGAGGGTGAGCCGGACGCCGCGGGCGGAGACGACGGGGTGGACCGGGGCCGTGGCAGGCATCGGGGCGTAGGGGTGCCAGACGTGGTCGCGGTCGAAGGCAAGGAGCTCCTCAGGGGTCATGGCCCCTCACGGTACGCAGTGATCTGTGTTACTTGCCAGTAGCTGACCTGCGTAATTAATCACTTATGTCGGCTTTGTGGGATGGCTCACCTGCGCGAACGCATAAGTAGACGCTTTGTCACTACTACTTTGGGCGGCGCAGCCCTTCCCGATCACCCCCCGAACCCCCTGGAGTCCGCCGTGCGTCTCGCCGCCCTCGCCGCGTCCGCCGCGCTGCTCGTCGGCGCCGCCCAGCCCGCTTCCGCCGCGCCCGCCGCCACCCCCGAGATCTCCACCTCCACCGTGGGCGTGGGGCCGCACGGCCGGGGCACCTACGCCACC
>JAFACJ010000311.1 GCA_023425615.1 Actinomycetes bacterium | reverse complement strand
ACTCGTCGGCGTCCGCCACCCGGTCGTGCAGAGGGGCATGGGCTGGGGCGCCGGGCCGCGGCTGGTGTCAGCCGTCGCCGATGCCGGGGGCCTGGGGATCCTGGCGTCGGCGACGATGACCCTTGAGCAGCTCGAAAGCGCCATCCACGAGGTCAAGGAGCGCACCGAGGAGCCGTTCGGGGTGAACCTGCGCGCCGACGCCTCGGACGCCGCCGACCGCATCGACCTCATGATCCGCCAGGGCGTGAAGGTCGCCTCGTTCGCCCTGGCCCCCAAGCGGGAGCTCATCGCCAGGCTCAAGGACGCGGGCCTCGTCGTCATCCCCTCGGTCGGCGCCCGCCGCCACGCCGAGAAGGTGGCGGCCTGGGGCGCCGACGCCGTCCTCGTGCAGGGCGGCGAGGGCGGCGGCCACACCGGTCCCGTCGCCACCACCGTCCTCCTCCCCCAGGTCGTCGACGCCGTCGACATCCCCGTCATCGCCGCGGGCGGCTTCTACGACGGGCGCGGCCTGGCAGCCGCCCTCATGTACGGCGCCGCGGGCGTCGCCATGGGCACCCGCTTCCTGCTGACCGCCGACAGCTCCGTGCCCGACGCGGTCAAGCAGGTCTACCTCGGCAAGGCCGACACCCTGGTCACCCGCCAGGTCGACGGCATGCCCCACCGCGTCCTGAGCAGCGACCTGGTCGCCCAGCTGGAGTCCGCGGGCCGCCTCTCGGGCCTCCTGCGCGCCGTCCGCAACGCGGCGCGCTTCAAGAAGATCTCCGGCCAGTCCTGGCGCACCATGGTCAAGGACGGCATGGCCATGAAGCACGGCAAGGACCTCACCTGGTCCCAGGTCCTCATGGCCGCCAACACCCCCATGCTGCTCAAGGCCGCCATGGTCGACGGCCGCCCCGACCTCGGCGTCATGGCCTCCGGCCAGATCGTCGCCCTCATCGACACCCTCCCCACCTGCGCCGACCTCATCGAGTCCATCGTCGCCCAGGCCGAGAAGTCACTCCGCGCCGTCGAGATCTCCTGATCCCGCGCGGTGCCTTCGAGGGGCCGTCCACGCAGGGGACGGCCCCTCGGAGGGCGTACGGGGTCAGAGGCGTTCGAGGATGGTGACGTTGGCCTGGCCGCCGCCTTCGCACATGGTCTGGAGGCCGTAGCGGCCGCCGGTGCGCTCCAGCTCGTGCAGGAGGGTGGTCATGAGGCGGGCGCCGGTGGCGCCGAGGGGGTGGCCGAGGGCGATGGCGCCGCCGTTGGGGTTGGTCTTGGCCGGGTCGTAGCCGGTGTCCTTCAGCCAGGCCAGGACGACGGAGGCGAACGCCTCGTTGATCTCGACCGTGTCGATCTGGTCGAGGGTCATGCCGGTCTTCTTCAGGGCGTGGGCGGTCGCCGGGATGGGCGCCGTGAGCATGCGGATGGGGTCCTCGCCGCGGGCGCTCAGGTGGTGGATGCGGGCGCGGGGGGTGAGGCCGTGGGTGCGGACCGCCTCCTCGGAGGCGATGAGCAGGGCCGCGGAGCCGTCGGAGATCTGGGAGGAGACGGCGGCGGTCAGGCGCCCGCCCTCCACCAGGGTCTTCAGGCCGCGCATCTTCTCCAGGGTCGTGTCGCGGCGGGGGCACTCGTCGCGGGCGAAGCCCTCCACCTCGACGATCTCGCGCTCGAAGTGGCCGCTGTCGATGGCGTTGATGGCGCGCTGGTGCGAGGCGTAGGCGAACTCCTCCATCGCCTCGCGGGAGATGTCCCATTCCCTGGCGATCTGCTCGGCGCCGGCGAACTGGGAGACCTCGCCGTCGCCGTAGCGGGCGACCCAGCCCTTGGAGCCGACGAACGGGCCCTGGGTGAAGCCGAGGGGCTCGCCCGCGAGCATCGCGTAGGAGATGGGGATCTGCGACATGTTCTGCACGCCGCCCGCGACTACGAGATCCGAGGTGCCCGACAGGACCGCCTGCGCCGCGAAGTGCACGGCCTGCTGGGAGGAGCCGCACTGGCGGTCGACCGTCACACCGGGGACCTCCTCGGGGAGTCCGGCGGCCAGCCACGCGGTGCGGGCGATGTCGCCGGCCTGGGGGCCGACGTTGTCGACGCAGCCGAGCACGACGTCCTCGACGGCGGCGGGGTCGACGCCCGTCCGCTCCATCAGCGCCTTCAGCGCGTACGCGCCGAGGTCTGCGGGGTGGACCCCGGACAGGGAGCCGCCGCGGCGGCCGACGGGGGTGCGGACGGCGTCGATGATGTAGGCCTCGGGCATGGGGACTCCTTAGCTCAGGGGGGTGGGGCTCGCCTGGATCCCTTCCAGGAGCATGGCGAGGTACTGCCGGGCTACCTCCTCGGCGGCCAGGGTCCCCCCGGGCCGGTACCAGGAGGCCGCGACCCAGACGGTGTCGCGGATGAAGCGGTAGATCAGCCCCGTGTCGAGGTCGGCGCGGAAGGCGCCCTCCTTCACGCCCTTCTCCAGGACGCCCTTCCAGGTGCTCTCGAACCGGAGCTGGGAGTCGTCCAGGTAGCGGAAGCGCTCGACCTGCGCCAGGTGCTTGGCCTCGTTCTGGTAGATGACGACGGCCGCGCGGTGCCGTTCGATGCTGCGGAAGGAGACGGAGACCAGATCGCGGAGCGTCAGCGCGGCGTCCAGGCCGGCGGACAGTACCTTCTCGTAGTCGGCCCACATCTCGTTCAGGAACGTCGAGAGGATCTCGTCGACCATCGACTCCTTGGAGTCGAAGTGGTAGTAGAGGCTGCCTCCGAGGATCCCCGCCGCCTCCGCCGCCTCCCTGACGGTGGTCGCGGCGTAGCCGCGGGCGGCGAAGACCTCGGCGATCGCGGCGAGTAGTTCGGCTCTTCGCGTGGCCCGGGTGGCGGCGGTGCCCTCGGCGTCGCGCCGGCGCGGGCTCATGCCGGTCCCCTGAAGACGCTCATACCCCGGACTCTACCAAACAATTGTTAGAAAGAATGTCCGAGCCCCGGCCCGGGAGGGGTTGAGCTGGCGGGATAGACTCGTGGAACGTGACTGTGAAGCCTCGTATTCCCAATATCCTCGCCGGCCGTTACGCCTCGCCGGAGCTGGCCGCCCTGTGGTCGCCCGAGCAGAAGGTCGTCCTGGAGCGGCGCCTGTGGCTGGCCGTGCTGCGCGCCCAGGCCGCACTGGGGATCGAGGTGCCCGAGCAGGCACTCGCCGACTACGAGCGGGTGCTGGAGGACGTCGACCTCTACTCCATCGCCGAGCGGGAGAAGGTCACCAGGCACGACGTGAAGGCGCGGATCGAGGAGTTCAACGCGCTGGCCGGGCACGAGCACGTCCACAAGGGCATGACCTCGCGCGACCTGACGGAGAACGTCGAGCAGCTCCAGATCCGGCTGAGCCTGCTGCACGTGCGCGACAGGCTGGTGGCGGTGCTGGCACGGCTGGCGGCGCTGGCCGCGCAGTACGGCGAGCTGGTGATGGCGGGCCGCTCCCACAATGTGGCGGCGCAGGCCACCACGCTGGGCAAGCGGTTCGCCGGCGCCGCCGATGAGCTGCTGGTGGCGTTCGAGCGGATCGAGGAGCTCATCGCCCGCTACCCGCTGCGCGGCGTCAAGGGCCCGGTCGGCACCTCGCAGGACATGCTCGACCTGCTGGGCGGCGACCCCGCCAAGCTGGCGGACCTGGAGCGGCGGGTCAGCGAGCACCTGGGCTTCAGCGCCGGGTTCACCAGCGTCGGCCAGGTCTACCCGCGCTCCCTGGACTACGAGGTGGTCTCGGCGCTGGTGCAGGCGTCCGCGGCGCCGTCGTCGCTGGCCAAGACGATCCGGCTGATGGCCGGGCACGAGCTGGTCACCGAGGGCTTCAAGGAGGGGCAGGTCGGCTCCTCGGCGATGCCGCACAAGATGAACACCCGCTCCTGCGAGCGGGTCAACGGCTTCATGGTGATCCTGCGCGGCTACGCCTCGATGACGGGCGAGCTGGCCGGCGACCAGTGGAACGAGGGCGACGTGTCCTGCTCGGTGGTGCGCCGTGTCGCGCTGCCCGACGCGTTCTTCGCCGCCGACGGCCTGATCGAGACGTTCCTGACGGTCCTGGAGGAGTTCGGCGCCTTCCCCGCCGTCGTCTCCCGCGAGCTGGACCGCTACCTGCCGTTCCTGGCCACCACCAAGGTGCTCATGGCCGCGGTGAAGGCGGGGGTGGGCCGCGAGGAGGCGCACGAGGTCATCAAGGAGCACGCGGTCGCCTCGGCGCTGGCGATGCGCGAGCCGGGCACCGCCGACAACCAGCTGCTGGACCGGCTGGCCGCCGATCCGCGGCTGCCGCTGGACCGGCCCGCGCTCGACGCCCTCATGGCCGACCGGCTGTCCTTCACGGGCGCCGCCGCGGCCCAGGTGGACGCGGTCGTCGCCCAGGTGCGGAAGGTCGCCGACCGGTACCCCGAGGCGGCCTCCTACACGCCCGGCGCCATTCTCTGAGGCGATGGGTTCCGAAGCCGTCGTCGGTCCGTCAGAACGACGGCACTATTCGGATAGCACTTCTGTCAGGATATGAGGATGGATTCCGGACCAAGG
>JAFACJ010000190.1 GCA_023425615.1 Actinomycetes bacterium | reverse complement strand
CCGCAGTACCCGAAGCCCGCGATCACCACGGTCTTACCGGCCAGCAGCGTGTTGGTGGCCCGCATGATGCCGTCCAGAGTCGACTGCCCGGTGCCGTACCTGTTGTCGAACAGCCGCTTGGTGGCGGTGTCGTTCACCGCCACGACGGGGAAGCGCAGCGCGCCCTCGCGTGCCATCTGGTGCAGCCGGATGACGCCCGTCGTCGTCTCCTCGCACCCGCCCAGCATCCCGGGCAGCAGATCCACCCGCTCGGTGTGCAGGATGTTCACCAGGTCGCACCCGTTGTCCACCACCAGGTGCGGCGCGACGTCCAGGGCGGCGTGGATGTGCCGGTAGTAGGTCTCCATGTCCACGCCCGAGCGCGCGAAGACCGACACCCCGTACTCGGCGACGAGCGCGGCCGCGGTGTCGTCCTGCGTGGACAGCGGGTTGGACGCCGCCACGGCGACGGACGCGCCGCCCGCCTGGAGGGTGCGCAGGAGGTTGGCCGTCTCGGTCGTGACGTGCATGCACGCCGCGACCCGCAGCCCCTCCAGGGGCCGCTCGGCGGCGAACCGCTCGCGGATGGAGCGCAGCACCGGCATCGACCGGTCGGCCCAGCCGATACGCCGGACCCCGGCCTCGGCGAGGCCGGGGTCCGCGATGTCGTGATCCGGCAAGGAACTCAGTACCGGTAGTGCTCGGACTTGTACGGGCCCTCGACGTTCACGCCGATGTACTCGGCCTGCTGCTTGGTGAGGGTGGTGAGCCTGACGCCGAGCGCGTCGAGGTGCAGCCGGGCGACCTTCTCGTCCAGGTGCTTGGGCAGGATGTACACCCCGATGGGGTACTCCTCGGTCTTGGTGAACAGCTCGATCTGCGCGATCACCTGGTTGGTGAAGGAGTTGGACATCACGAACGAGGGGTGGCCGGTGGCGCAGCCCAGGTTCATCAGCCGGCCCTCGGCGAGCACGATGATGGTGTGCCCGTCGGGGAAGGTCCAGGTGTGGACCTGCGGCTTGACCTCCTCCTTCACGATGCCGGGCACCTTGGCCAGGCCGGCCATGTCGATCTCGTTGTCGAAGTGGCCGATGTTGGAGACGATCGCCTGGTGCTTCATCCGCCCCATGTGGTCGGCGGTGATGATGTTGAAGTTGCCGGTGGCGGTGACGAAGATGTCGGCGATGGAGACGACGTCGTCCAGGGTGGCGACCTGGTAGCCGTCCATGGCCGCCTGAAGCGCGCAGATGGGGTCGATCTCGGTGACGATGACCCGGGCGCCCTGGCCGCGCAGCGCCTCGGCGCAGCCCTTGCCGACGTCGCCGTAGCCGCAGACGACGGCGACCTTGCCGCCGATCAGCACGTCGGTGGCGCGGTTGATGCCGTCGATGACCGAGTGGCGGCAGCCGTACTTGTTGTCGAACTTGGACTTGGTGACCGAGTCGTTGACGTTGATCGCCGGGAACGCGAGCGTGCCGCTCTTGTGCATCTCATACAGGCGGTGCACGCCGGTGGTGGTCTCCTCGGTGACGCCCTTGATCGCGGCGGCGGTCTCCGTCCAGCGGCCGGGGGTCTCGGCGATGGTGCGGCGCAGGGTGTCGAGGATGATGCCCCACTCCTCGGGGTCGTCCTCGGAGGCCGACGGCACGGCGCCGGCCTTCTCGTACTCGGCGCCCTTGTGGACGAGCAGGGTGGCGTCGCCGCCGTCGTCGAGGATCATGTTGGGCGGGGTGCCGTCGGGCCAGCGCAGCGCCTGGTCGGTGCACCACCAGTACTCCTCCAGGGTCTCGCCCTTCCAGGCGAAGACCGGGACGCCCCGGGGGTCCTCGGGGGTGCCGTCGCGGCCGACGACGACGGCGGCGGCCGCGTGGTCCTGGGTGGAGAAGATGTTGCAGCTCACCCAGCGGACGTCGGCGCCGAGCGCGACGAGGGTCTCGATGAGGACCGCGGTCTGGATGGTCATGTGCAGCGAGCCCATGATCTTGGCGCCGCGCAGCGGCTGGGCCGCGGCGTACTCCTTGCGTACTGCCATCAGGCCGGGCATCTCGTGCTCGGCGAGCTGGATCTCCTTGCGGCCGAAAGCGGCGAGCGAAAGGTCGGCGACCTTGTAGTCCATCGTGGAAATCTCCTCTGCGTGGCTCGTTGGAGAGTCTAGGGCCACGTCCCGTCTCCGGGCATGCTCGGACCCGCGAACCTGACATAGAATTGTCAGATTGATGCGCTGGGAGGCGGACATGCGGATCACAGAGGCGGCACAGCGGCTCGGTACATCCCCGCGAATGCTGCGATACCGGGAGAAACTAGGACTTCTTCCACCGCGGGCCGGGAAGGTGCACCGCCACTACGGCGAGCCGGAGCTGCGCGCCGTCGCCCTCGGCCTCGCCCTGGAGCAGCGCTACGACATCGGCCCCGCCGAGCTCGCCTTCGCCCTGCGGGTCCTGGCCGAACCCCAGACCCGCGCCCGCGTCCAGGAACTCGGCGAGCGGATCGGCAGGCTCAGCCCGCAGCCCGTCCGCGCCCTGGACTTCGAGCAGCAGAAGGCGCTACGCCTCCTCCGCCGCTGACCCCGGCACCACCAGGCCCGACTCGTACGCCAGCACGACCGCCTGCGCCCTGTCGCGCAGCCCCAGCTTGGTGAAGACCCGCGCCACGTGCGTCTTCACGGTGTGCTCGCTGACCACGAGCCGCGCCGCGACCTCCGCGTTCGACAGGCCGCCCGCGATGAGGGTCAGCACCTCGCGCTCCCGCGCCGTCAGCGTGGCCAGCGCCGCCGGAGGACGCACCTGCGTCCTGCGCTGGCGCGCGAACTCCCGCACCAGCCGCCCGGTCACCTGCGGGGCCAGCAGCGCGTCGCCCCGCGCCACGATCCGGACGGCCGCCACCAGCTCCTCGGCCGTGGCGTCCTTCAGCAGGAAGCCCGACGCCCCCGCCGACAGGGCGTCGTAGACATGCTCGTCCACGTCGAAGGTGGTGAGGATCAGCACCCGGAGGTCCTCGGCGCCCGGCTGGGCCAGGATCCGGCGCGTCGCCTCGATCCCGTCCATCCGCGGCATCCGGATGTCCATGACGACCACGTCCGGCCGGTGCCGCTGCGCCAGATGGACGGCCTCGGCCCCGTCCCCCGCCTGACCGACGACGGTGATGTCCTCCTGCGCGCCCAGCAGCGCCGCGAACCCGGCCCGCACGATCGTCTGGTCATCCGCGATGATCACTCGAATCATGAAGCCGTCCCCTTCGCGTCCCCATGATTCTGACAGCACCCGGCACGGCCTTCGAGCGGCTTGTCCTGATCTTCCTGCCGGCACGGCGCGGCCGGAGGCGGTCACGGGTGGAAGGGCAGCTCCGCCTCGACGTCGAAGCCGCCGTCGGGGGCGGGGCCTGCCTGGAGGTGCCCGCCGAGCATGGCGGCGCGCTCCTGCATGCCGATCAGCCCGTGCCCGCCGGACGCCGGGGCGGGGAAGCCGTCGACGCGGGTGCGGGCCAGGTCGGGCGGCTGGTTGTGGACGCGCACCCGCAGCTTGTCCGTCTGGTAGACCAGCTCCACCTGCACGGGCGCGCCCGGCGCGTGGCGGCGCGCGTTCGTCAGCGCCTCCTGGACGATCCGGTACGCCGACAGCTCCAGCGTCGCCGAGAGCGGATGCTCCCTGCCGCTGACCGACAGGCCCGCCGCGCCGCCCGCGCCGCGGTGCTGCTCGATCAGCTCGGTCAGCCGGTCAAGGCGCGGCTGCGGCGTCACCTCGGTCTCGGCCGCGTCCGAGCGCAGCACACCCAGCAGCCGCCGCATCTCCACCAGCGCCTCGCGCGCGGTGTGCGCGATCTCGGCATACCCCTCCCGCGCCTGCGGCGACAGATCGCTCATCGTGTAGGGGGCGGTCTCGGCCTGCACGGCGATCATCGAGACGGAGTGGGCGACCACGTCGTGCAGCTCGCGGGCGATGCGGGCGCGCTCCCGCATGACCGCCTGCTCCCGCTGGGCGGCGTCCAGCCGTACGAGGTGCTCGGTGTTCTGCTCCCGCGCCTCGGCCTCGGTCGCCGCGACCGTGCGGCGCGCGTCGCCCAGGCCGATCGCGCCGACCACCGCCACCACCACCACGGGCCACGGCACCCGGTCGAGGCCGGTGCCGGCCAGGTAGACGACGCCGATCACCGCGAGGCTGCTGCAGGCCAGCAGCCCGGCCGAGGCGCGGGGAAGCTGCTGTGCCAGCAGGTAGAGCACCCACAGCGCCGACAGCAGGGTGGTGACCAGCAGCGCCTGCCCGGACAGGAGGGCGGCGGCCGTCGCGCTCAGCACGATCGCCGCGACCGGCCGCAGCACCTCCTTGCGC
Source organism: Actinomycetes bacterium (assembly GCA_023425615.1). GTDB lineage: Bacteria > Actinomycetota > Actinomycetes > Streptosporangiales > Streptosporangiaceae > Actinocorallia. Next base: position 625 of record JAFACJ010000190.1, on the reverse strand, counting down.
CACACCATCGGCAGGGTGGAGGCGACGGCGAATCCGGCAGGGACGCTGAACAGGTCGTGGTTCGCATCGCCCACTTCGTACAGGGAGGCCAGCGTCAGCAGCAGTCCGGTCACCGGCGCGTAGACCCACGAGCCGGTGAACCGCCGCCAGGTCGCCAGCCAGCGCGGCATCGGACCGGTCTGCGGCCCGCGCGGCGCGATCATCGTCCCCTGCGGCCCATAAGCCGCCTGCGGGGGCGGCGGCTGCCCGTACAGCCTGGCCATGGCCTTGTCCTGGACGGGCCGCAGCAGGCGGCCGAGACCGCCCAGCGCCCACAGCAGGAGCTGGCCCACCGCGGCCACCGCCCGTCCGGAAAGCCGCCACAGGTGTTCCGCCGCTCCGGTACCCAGGGTCTTCTCGCTGCTCACGGCCCCATCCTCGCTGCCATTCCCGACAATCTGCCTCACCTCAGGGTGCGATACCCCAAGTCAGGCTCCCTCCCGAGGATGACCCGAGATCCGTCCTTGCGAGGGAAGCGGGAATGAATCCACGCCGCCTACAGTTGAGTCCAAGACGAAGGCGGTGGAGTTCACATCAGGGCCCCCGCCGCCGTCGAGAGAGCTGGAGATGGGGGTCTCCTTTACGA
>JAFACJ010000176.1 GCA_023425615.1 Actinomycetes bacterium | reverse complement strand
AAGCCATCCACCTCATCAACAACCTCGCCACCTGGAGCGGCAAACAGTCCCACCAAGTTGAAGCCGCCCTCGAACCCAAAATCCACCTCACCATCGCCACCACCACCCCACCCGCCGGCCAACTCGCCACCGACAACTTCCCCACCCACCTCCGCCTGGCACCCGAACCCACCGCAGAGGCACCGAAGAGGAAAACCACAACTCAGCGGACGAAAGGCACCTCCAAGAAATCTTGATGAGGCACCCAGGACGTCCCAGAAAACCCCTCTCATCAAGTATTGGGATCATCTGATTGCATTCGCCTGTGAGGGTGTTCTTGAGGCGACAATGGCCGGAAGGCCCGGAGCTGTCCGCCGACCTTGGACGTCTCGGCCTGCTGCTCGAACGCAGGGTCCAGAGTCAGGCCCCTCAGAGCCGCTGCTGCCCTTCTCGACCGGCGACTGAGCACTTCAAGCCTCCGGGATTCCCAAGACTCGTACCTGTACGCGCGAACGCTGGTGCTCATGGCGGATACCCGACGTGACCAGGGCATCCTGCACGGTCCGCAGGCAGCAGAGCCGACCTATCACAAAGCCCTCCCCCTCTTCGGGCAGCTCGACATCCCCCGCAGAGCCGCACAGACCGAACTATCCCTGGCGGTCGTCGCGGAGATGTCCGGGAACCTGCAAGACGCCGCACAGCGCTACCAGCAGCTGGCCGAGGGAGTCGGTGGCGATCCCGCGCTTGCTGCCGCGGGACTTCCGCGTCCAGGCCGGTTGTGGCGGACGGAACGCCAGCCGCAGAGAGCACGGTCTGGAAGTCCATCGCCACCCCGGAGAGGTCCTCGGCCCGGTCCGCTCCTGATACAGGATCGCGTTCACGATCTCCCGCATCGGATACCGGCCCGAATGGCCCGACACCGACCCGGTGCCGCGCCTTCCACGCCGAAATGATCGGCTCGATCAACGCCCACCGCTCATCGGACACATCACTGCGATACGGCTTGCGGCCGCCCTTTCCAACCTCCACCTGCCCACAGCAACCCGACCCGCACCGAGCGTCAATGCGCCGCTACACAACCCTCACCAGCACGACAAGCCACATCGCCGGTATTTCCTATCAAAAGTCCCTCTCGGAGGACCAAGGCGTCCGTGAAATGACAAGGCTGGCTCCATGCCTTCGCTCAGGAGCCAGCCTTGCTCTCAATCCTGTCTGGCTACAAGTCGAATGAGCCGTCCTTCACCTTGGCAGCGAACCGCCGGAACGCCTTCTTACCGAAGGCAAGGTTCGGACCCGCTGTGTTCTTGGAGTCACGGACGCCGACGAGGCCGGACACAGCGGCGAGCTCAACGCAATCGCCTCCGCCTCCCTGGCTGTGCGAGGACTTGCGCCAGGCCGCCCCGCCGAAGGCGTCGGTCGGTGTCTGGGGGAGGGAGAGAGGTGACTGCATGATCCTCACTTCAACGTACTCATCATGTCCCGCATGAACTCGACAGACGCGACCGGGGACAACGCCGACGCCTGTAGATGCTGGAACCTCAGAGTATGGCGTGCAAGGTCCTCTTCTTTCTCCAGGTACAGCGCATTGTCGCCCGTCTCGATGACGACGATCGACGGATCGTCTTCGTAGGTGAGGATCACGAAGCCGCACGCGAGGCCGGCATGCAGGCCCGCCTCGAACGGCAGCACCTGCACCGTGACGTTCTGCAGCTCATCGGTGTCGATGAGCTGCTGGAGCTGTTCGCGATGTTCGGCGGATGTCCCGAAAGGCCGTCGCAAAGCGGCTTCGTCGATCACCACCCAGAGCTGCAACGGATCTTCGTGCGTGAGGATTTGCTGGCGCTTCAAGCGCATCTGGATCCGGCGCTCGATCTCCTCCTCTCCGCGGATGAGGTCGGCCCGGATCAGGGCACGCATGTACGTCGGCGTCTGGAGCAGCCCGGGGATGACGAGGGGCTGGAAGGAGCGCGTCACCCGCGCCTCCTGCTCGAACCCCACGTAGGCGCTCCCGGAGACGTCGCTGTACTGCTCCTCCCACCAGCCGCGCTGCCGCGACTCCCGCGCCATCCTCATCAGGTCGTCGCGGATCGCATCGCTGGCTTTGTAGAGGTCGCACAAGTCCTTGACGTCCCGTGGATCGGGACGCTTCCACTTGTTGTTCTCCATCCCGCTGAGCTTGCCCGTCGACCACTCCAGGGCCTTGGTCACCGATTCGGCCGTCAGCCCCCTGTCCTCTCGCAACTCCCGCAGCTTGCGGGATAGGTGGCGGCGCTTGACCGAAGGGCTGTTCCGGGATGCGGGCATGGCCATCTCCGCGAGATCGACAGGTTCCGAGGTGGCCAACATCGTATGTCCCCCGATGCGTCGAGAAGTGAAAACAGACTTTCAGGCATCAAATAATCAACTTCAAACTATGATATTGAGAATTTGAAAGCAACGGATCATAGTGGCTGTGGTCCAAGACATAGACCGTCTCCGAAAGCGGATCTTGGTCCTGGAAGTGATCGACTTGTCCTTGACGGCCCTGCGCGAGGAGTTCCCCGGCTGGAGTAGCTGGGCCAGCGACAGCGGCCACCTGTATGCCACCCGCCGCCGCGCCCTTCCTCTCGAAGCCGGACGGTTCCGGCTCTACCGCATGGTCGACGGCTCCAGCGTCGAGGAATTGCGAGCGGAGTTGCTCGCCCAGGCCGAACATCAGCGGCGAGCGGAGGCAGTGCTGGGGGAACTGTCATGACCCGCCGCGCCGATGCCCTCCACCGGCCCGTCTATGAAAAGCTGACCGCCCAAGCCGGTCAGGAGCTTGTCGAAGGACGAGCGACCTGCGCCCGGCTCATGGCTGCGGTGCCCGGATGGTTGGTGCTGTGGGGCGCCGGGTCTCGGGAGTACACCGCCTTTCCGCTGCGTTGCCAGGCCCCGATGCAGCGCAGCGCTGATGCCGGCGAGCTTGCCGAGCAGATGCCGGCCGTTGAGATGGCCGTTGCCCCGGCAGGCCGATGATCACCTACCAACGCCCCGGCCGCCTCTGCTGCGCCTACCGCGCGGGGGCGGCTGGGGCACCAGGGCGGGAGTTCATGACAGCAGGAGCAACGCGTCCCACTGGGTTGGTGGTGCGTTGGTGGGCAGGCCCGCGTGGTCGGCGAGTACGAGTGCGACTCCGGCCGCTCCGGTGAGCAGGCCCGGGTCGTCGTCGATGTGCCCGAGCCCGAAGAGCGCGGCAGGGTCGAGTGCGCTATCGATGCCCCTCGCCGCGCTCGCGGCGAGGCCGGGATGGTCAGTGGCGCATTGCAGCACTCCGGCGTGCCCGTGGCACAGGGCGGGGCCCTTCACATCCCATTGGCGGGTGGGCCGCTCGGCCAGGGCGGCAAGGGCCGCCGTCGCCGGGGCGGCGCTGGCACCGGTTGTGTGGGCGGAGGCGGTGAGCGCG
>JAFACJ010000140.1 GCA_023425615.1 Actinomycetes bacterium | reverse complement strand
CTGTTCGCGATGGAGCACAACCAGGAGCTCCTGGCGGCGCGCGTCCGGCTGCGCTTCGCCACCCCGCCCGCCTCGACGCGGGAGGGCTTCCTGTGGTTCGCGGAGGAGATCCTGCCGCTGAGCGAGGAGAGCCGTACCGGTGCCCGGCTGTACACCGCGATCCAGGCCAGGGCCGGGTCCGACCCGGCGGTCGCCTCCCTCGCCGTGCTCGCCGTCGAGGGCCTGACCGGCTTCTTCCGCGGGCAGCTGGAGCAGGCGCGAGAACGCGGTGACGTCCGCGCCGGCCTGGACGTGGACCTCGCCGCGCGGAGCCTGTACAGCACGGTGTCAGGGCTGGTGGCGCCGCTGCTGTTCGGCGCCTACACCCGGGAGCAGGCGATGGGGGTGCTCGGCGAGCGGCTGGAGTGGCTGTTCGGCTAGCGCTTGGCCGCGCACTCCCGGCAGGTGCCGAAGATCTCCACGGTGTGCGTCATGTCGGTGAAGCCGTGCTCGGCGCCGACGGCGTCCGCCCATTTCTCCACGGCGGGGCCCGCCACCTCGACGGTGCGCCCGCAGGAGCGGCAGACCAGGTGATGGTGGTGGTCCTCGGTGGAGCAGGCGCGGTAGACGGCCTCGCCCTCGTCGGTGCGCAGCACGTCCACCTCGCCGGACTCGGCCATGGACTGCAGCGCGCGGTAGACCGTGGTCAGCCCGATCTTGGAGCCTTCCGCACGGAGCGCCGCGTAGATGTCCTGGGCGCTGCGGAAGCCCTCACCGGCGGCCAGGGCGCGGCGTACGGCGTCACGTCTGGCGGTCGTCATGGGGCCTCCTCGCGTACGGGTCCGCCCCCAGACATTACCGGTCCCGCGGTCGCGGAAGGCTCCCGGCGTCGGCTCACGAAGCCCGCGGCCGAGGCGAGGACGAACAGCGCCAGCGCCACCACGACGATCGCGGGGCCCGGCGAGAGATTCACCTCCCCCACGCTGAACTGGTAGGACCCGGCGAGCCCGCCGACCGCGGCCAGCACCCCGAAGACCATCGCCGTCGCCACCGTCGCCCGGAAACCGCGGGTGAGCTGCTGCGCGGCGGCGACCGGCACCACCATGAGCGCGCTGACCAGCAGCAGCCCCACCACCCGCATCGCGACGACGATGGTCAGCGCCGCGGTGACGGCCAGCAGCATGCTGAGGAACGAGGTGCGCAGCCCCGAGGCGCGGGCGACCTCCTCGTCCTGGCACAGCACGAACAGCTCGCGTCCGAACAGCAGCAGCACGGCCAGGACCGCCAGGACCAGACCCGCGATGACCGCGAGGTCCGGTGCCGAGACGCTGCTGATCGAGCCGAACAGATAGGACAGCAGGCTGGCGGTGCTGCCGCCGGGCGCGAGGTTGGTGACCAGCACGCCTCCGGCCAGACCGCCGTAGAACAGCAGCGCCAGGGCGACGTCGCCGCCGGTGCGGCCGCGGGTGCGCAGCAGCTCGATGCAGATCGCGCCGAGCACCGAGACGATGACCGCGCCCAGCAGCGGCGAGGTGCTGGTGAGCAGGCCGAGCGCGACGCCGGTCAGCGCGATGTGCCCGATGCCGTCGCCCAGCAGCGCCAGCCGCCGCTGCACGATGAACGTCCCGACGGCCGGGGCGGCGAGGCCGATGAGCAGCGCCGCCAGCAGGGCGCGCCGCATGAAGTCGTAGGCGAGCACTCAGTGCCTTCCCGTCCGGCCCGCCAGGGCCTGCCAGAGGGAGACGGGCTCGGGCCCGGCGTGCGGGTGGACATGGTCGTGGCCCGGCTCGGCGCACGCCCCGACGGGCTCGGGCGCCCGGCCGCGGTGCACGATCCTGCCGTGTTCCAGCACCACGCTGTGGGTGATCAGCGGGGCGAGCGGGCCCAGCTCGTGCAGGACCAGCACCACGGTCCTGCCCTCCCGGGTCAGCCGGGTGAGGGTCTGCGCCAGCGCCCGCTGGTTCTCGGCGTCCACCCCTGCCAGTGGCTCGTCCATGACGAGCACGTCGGGGTCGCCGGCCAGCGCGCGGGCGATGAGCACCCGCTGCTGCTGCCCGCCCGACAGCCTGGAGGCGCTCTGCCCGGCCAGATGGGCGATGCCCAGGGCGTCCATGGCGTGGTCGACCGCCTGCCGGTCTGCCTTGGACGCGGGCCGCCAGCGGGACTGGCGGGCGATCCTGCCGGAGGAGACGATCTCCCGTACCGTCGCGGGCACACCGCCGCCGACGCTCAGCCGCTGTGGCACGTACCCGATCCTCGCCCAGTCGCGGAACCGCTCGGAGCCGAACAGGAGCCTCCGTCCCGAGCTGAGCGGCACCAGCCCGAGCAGCGCCCGGACGAGCGTGGACTTGCCCGAGCCGTTGGGGCCCAGCAGCGCGACCACCTCGCCGGAGCAGATCCGCAGGTCGACGCCGTGCAGGATCTCCCGGCCGTCCAGCCTGACGTGTCCGTCACTCAGCTCGAAAACGGGATTCATCATGGTTTCCATTGTCACTCAGGAACAGACCAGGGCCGTCCGCAATTCCTTCAGGTTCTGTCGCTGGACCGACAGGTAGTCCTGTCCGGAGCCCTCCTTGACACCCTCCACGGGATCGAGGACCGCGGTCTTGACACCGGCGCCCTGGGCCAGGGTCTGGGCGAGCTTGGGACTCACCAGGGTCTCGGTGAACACGGTGGTCACCCCGAGCCTCTTGATCTCATCGCGCAGCTCGGCGAGGCGGCGCGGGGACGGGTCGGCGTCGGGGTCGACACCGGCGATGGCCACCTGCTTCAGCCCGTACCGGTCGGCCAGGTAGGCGAAGGCGGCGTGCGAGGTGACGATGGTGCGCTGCTCGCACCGCTCCAGGCCGGTCTTGAACTCGCCGTCCAGCGCGCCGAGCTCACCGGCGACCTTGGCGGCGTTCGCCCGGTAGGCGGCGGCGTGCGCCTCGTCGGCCTCCGCCAGCCGCTCGCCGAGCCTGGTGGCCACCTCGGCCATACGGCTCGGGTCGAGCCACAGGTGCGGGTCGAACCCCGCGTCCTCGGCGTGCTCCTCCCCGGTCGCGGGCAGCGTCTTCACCACGGACGCCGCGTCCAGGGCGCGATCTTGGGCGTGCTGGGCGATCGCGTCGTCGACCGCCGGCTGGAGGCCCTTCACGTACAGCGCCAGGTCGGCCTCGCCGACCTCGGCGACCTGCCGCGGCGACAGCTCGAGGTCGTGCGGTTCGGCGCCGGGCTTGGTCAGGGTGGAGACCTCGGCGTTCCCGCCGGCCACCCGCTCGGCCAGCCAGGCCATCGGATAGAAGGAAGCCACGACCCTCGTCCCACCGTCCTTCGCGGGGCCGCCGCCGCAAGCGGCGAGCGCCACCAGCAATACGGACAAAAGGCTAGAAATCACGATCCTTCTCTGCATGGTACCCATGATGGCGAAAATGAAAATGATTGTCAAAACCGGGCAAGGCACGGGTCTCCCCGGGCACGGGCGGCGACCTGCCAGGATGGTCCCGTGATCGCCATTACCCGCTACCGCGTGCCCGAGGACGGCGCCGCGGACTTCCAGGCCCGGATCGCCCCCGTCCTCTCCGCCCTGGAGTCCTCCCCCGGGTTCCGCTACGGCAGACTCGGCCATTGCGTGGACGAACCCGACCTCTGGGCACTGGTCACCGAATGGGAGGGAGCGGGCTACTACCGCCGGGCTTTGGGCGCCTACGACGTCCGCATGGCCTTCATCCCCCTCTCGGCCCTGGCCGTCGATGAGGCCGGTGCCTACGAGGTGGTCAAGCCCGGGTAAAGCTTGCGGCAGACTGTTTACCTGCGGTCACAGACGGTGATCAACGCCTCACCCGATCACCGGAAGGACCTCGATGCACGGAGCCGTACTCTCTCTCGGCCTGCTCAGCCTGGCCTTCGTTCTGCCCTGCGCCTCGGCCGGGACCGCGGCCGGGGCCGCGGCGCTGCCCGAGAGCCGCCCCGAGGCCCGCCCCGAGGGCGCCATCTCCCCGCCGCGCGGGCTGCACCGCACCTGGGGCAGCGGGCACGGCTTCGACACCTGCTCGGCACCGCCCCTGCCCGCGATGGCGGCCTGGCGCAAGGCGTACTCGATCGCCAACATCTACATCGGCGGCGGCGCCCGCGCCTGCCGCCAGCCGCATCTCGACCGCGGCTGGGTCAGGGCGGTGCGCAGGCTCGGCTACCGGCTGATCCCCACCTATGTGGGGCCGCAGGCGCCCTGCACCAGGTTCCGCCACCGGTTCGCCGCCGGGGAGGCCGAGGAGCGCGGCTGGGACTCCGCCGAGCAGGCGGTGATCAGCGCCCAGCGGCTCGGCATCCCCGAACGGCAGCCGATCTACTACGACATGGAGGCGTACGGCGGCCGCGAGCGCTGCCGCCGCGCCGTCATGACCTTCCTCGGCGCCTGGAGCGAGCGGATGGAGGAACTCGGCTACGTGCCCGGCGTCTACAGCAGCGCCGCCAGCGCCATCCGGCATCTGGCCGAGGCCGACGACATCACCCGGCCCAGCGCCATCTGGTACGCCCGCTGGGATGAGGAACCCGGCCCCTACGGCGACCGCCATGTGCCCGACCACCTGTGGAGCCGACACCAGCGGATCAAGCAGTACCGGGGCGGGCACTACGAGAAGCACGGAGGAATCAGGATGAACGTCGACAGCAACTACGTCGACGGTCCCGTCTACTGAACGCCGCTCCCGCGTGGCACACGGTTATTCGACGTAGTCGTCTACCCGCGTGCCCTACACTCAAAACCGTCAATTACCCGGGGTTTCTTGCTGGAGACGCGCTCATGGTCCGCCGTTCCGATGTGATGGAAAAGATCGTCATCCTCTCGCAGAAGAGGGGCATCGTCTTCCCCTCCAGCGAGATCTACGGCGGACTGCGCGCCTCCTGGGACTACGGTCCGCTGGGTGTCGAGCTGAAGAACAACGTCAAACGCCAGTGGTGGAAGTCCATGGTGCAGGGCCGCGAGGACGTCGTCGGCCTCGACTCCTCGGTCATCCTCAACCGCGAGGTGTGGGAGGCCAGCGGCCACGTCGAGACCTTCACCGACCCGCTCACCGAGTGCCAGAACTGCCACAAGCGCTACCGGGCCGATCATCTGGAGGAGGCGTACGAGGAGAAGCACGGCCACCCGCCGGAGAACGGCCTGGCCGACCTCGTGTGCGCCAACTGCGGCACCCGCGGCGCCTTCACCCAGCCCAAGCAGTTCAGCGGTCTGCTGAAGACCTTCCTCGGCCCGGTCGAGGACGCCTCGGGCCTTGCCTACCTGCGGCCCGAGACGGCACAGGGCATCTTCATCAACTACAAGAACGTCGAGCAGGCGGCACGGCGCAAGATCCCGTTCGGCATCGGCCAGATCGGCAAGTCGTTCCGCAACGAGATCACGCCCGGCAACTTCATCTTCCGCACCCGCGAGTTCGAGCAGATGGAGATGGAGTTCTTCGTCCAGCCCGGCACCGACGAGGAGTGGCACCAGTACTGGATCGACACCCGGATGGCCTGGTACCGGGACCTCGGCATCCGCGAGGAGAACCTGCGCTTCCTGGAGCACCCCAGGGAGAAGCTCAGCCACTACTCCAAGCGGACCGTCGACATCGAGTACCGGTTCGGCTTCCAGGGCTCGGAGTGGGGCGAGCTGGAGGGCATCGCCAACCGCACCGACTTCGACCTGACCGCGCACTCCAAGGCATCGGGCAAGGAGCTGAACTTCTTCGACCAGGCCACCGGCGAGCGCTACACCCCGTATGTGATCGAGCCCGCGGCGGGCGTGGACCGGGCGATGCTGACCTTCCTCATGGACGCCTACACCGAGGACCAGGCGCCCAACGCCAAGGGCCAGATGGAGAGCCGGGTCAGCCTGCGCCTCGACCCGCGGCTGGCGCCGGTCAAGGTCGCGGTGCTGCCGCTGTCCCGCAACGCCGACCTCTCGCCCAAGGCCCGCGACCTCGCCGCCGCCCTGCGCCGGCACTGGAACGTGGAGTTCGACGACGCCGGCGCGATCGGCCGCCGCTACCGGCGCCAGGATGAGATCGGCACCCCGTTCTGCATCACCGTGGACTTCGACACGCTGGAGGACCAGGCGGTGACCGTCCGGGAGCGCGACAGCATGAAGCAGGAGCGCATCGGCCTCGACCAGGTCGAGTCCTTCCTCGCCGTCCAGCTCCTGGGCTGCTGACCGGCGGCCCCGCCGAGATCGGGAAAAGGGAGAAGCCCCGGCG
>JAFACJ010000025.1 GCA_023425615.1 Actinomycetes bacterium | reverse complement strand
GGAAGCCGGGACAACCCCAACCTGCTCCGCCGGGGTGATCCACCCGATCCGGGTCGAGACCTGGGGTGTCCGAACTGCGCGCGGCCTCCTTCAAGCTCGCCTATGAGGTGCGGGACGATGACAACCTCTACGCCACCGCGACCGGGAAATCCGTGTCGGCGGGGGGCGAACCGGTTAACGTGTGCTCACGGATCGTCACCGATCGTGACCGGGAGGTGCCTTGCGCCGGATGTTGCTCGCCGTCGTCGCGGCCTGCGGACTGGTGACGGGAGCGGCCTCCGAGGCCGGTGCCGTCACCTGTGTGATCGTCAGAGAGCCCAAGCCGTGCGCGGGCGTCCCGTTCTGCACCTGGGGCGGTGATCCGGACGCGGTGTGGGTGACGATCAAGGCCGGTACCTATGAGCTGGCGTTCTCGCGCGCGGCGATGGTGCGGTACAACCTCCGGTCGGCCAAGGTCAAGCCGCGGGTCCTCGACCTCCTCGTCCTCAAGGGCAGGAAGCAGGCGGTGGTGCTCTCCCGGACGTACCGCCTCAAGGGGCGGCACTGGTACTTCTCGCCGAAGAAGAACTGCTGGTACGCCAAGTGACGGCCGGCCCGGGATAAGGCCGGCCGTCATGCCGTCTCAGGGCCGGAGCACCCACGGGTCGGGCAGGTCGAGGAGGGTCGGCTCACCGACCTCCAGGTCCCGCAACCGCCCCATGAGCTCCTCGGCCCTGGGCGACACCTCCCTCGTCGCGTCCCGCCGGGCCTCCTGCTCGGAGGTGAAGTAGACGATCTGGGAGTAGGAGTTCTCCGCCAGGTACAGGGCGAGCATCGCCCCCAGGACGTCCGGGCGCCACTGCCCCGTCTCCCGGTCCAGTTCGCGCATGAGCGCGCGCACCTGGTCGGGGTCGCGGAGCCGCCCCTGGACGACCTGGACGAACCCGGCTCCCTCGGGGAAGGCGCTCCGCCCCTCGGGGTAGATCTCCACCTGCTCGCAGTCGTGGAAGGAGACGTCGCCGTGGAAGTGCTTGGCGGTCTCCATCCACCAGCGGTGCTGCTCGGGCCGCTCGCTGTTCAGCCGTGCCTGGTGCGCCGACTCGAAGCATGCCGCGGTGAAGAACACGCCGTCCTCGGTGATCCCGGTCGTGCTGCCCAGCCAGCCGACGGAGCCCGGCGCGAGGTCGGTCCTCCACCGGTCGAAGGCCTCGCGCATGGCCGAGGCGTCGGCCACCTGCCCCTGGATGATCTGGACGAACATCACATGTCCCCCTGTCGCGAGCGGTTCACCGGTCAGGAGCGCAACCAGACCGCGCCGCCTCCCGCGATCCTCCCCCCGTCGGTCGAACCGCTGGCCAGCAGGACGTCACCGTGGAACGCCACGGGCTTCTCGCCGAAGTTGACGACGCACAGGAGGTCGCCGCGCCGGAAGGCGAGGACCTCGGGGTCGGGCCACTCCTCCCATTCCAGGGTAGGCGGCAGGGTCCCGCGGAGGGTCCGCCGGAGGGCAAGAGCGCGTCGATAGAAGGACAGCATCGAGGAGGCGTCCTGTTCCTGCGCCTCGACCGTCAAGGGCCCCCAGGAGGACGGTAGGGGCAGCCAGGGGCTGCCCGTGGTGAAGCCGTAGGGCGGCTCGCTCCCCGACCAGGGGAGCGGCACCCGGCACCCGTCGCGGCCCATGCCCTTGCCCTGGAAGAAGATCGGGTCCTGGCGTGCCTCGTCGGGCAGGTCGAAGACCTCCGGAAGGCCCAGCTCCTCGCCCTGGTAGAGGTAGGCCGAGCCGGGCAGCGCCAGGATGAACATCAGCGCCGACCGCGACCGCTCCTCGATCCCGTAACGGCTGCGGTGCCTGATCACGTCGTGGTTGGACAGCACCCAGGTGGGCGCCTTCCCGCTGGGGGAGGACAGGCAGGTCTGGACGGTGTCCCGGAACGCCTCCGCCGACCAGGGCGCCAGCAGCAGGTGGAACTGGAACGCCTGGTGCAGCTCATCCGGCCGGACGTACAGGGCGAGCGCCTCGGGCGACTCGGTCCACACCTCGCCGACGGCCATCCGCTCGCCGGGGTAGGAGTCGAGGATGGCACGCCAGTCGCGGTAGATCTCGTGGACCTCGGGCCGCCCGTACATGGGGCTGCCCGGCGCGTGGGTGCCGAGGGTGCCGAGGTCGGGCAGTTGGGGGTCCTTGAACAGCCCGGCGGCGACGTCGATGCGGAACCCGTCGACGTCGCGGTCCAGCCAGAACCGCAGGATGGACTCGAACTCCTTGCGGACCTCGGGGTGGTGCCAGTTGAGGTCGGGCTGCTCGGGCGTGTACAGGTGCAGGTACCACTCCCCGTCGGGGGTGCGGGTCCAGGCGGGGCCGCCGAAGTTGGACTGCCAGTCGTTGGGCGGCGTCTGCCCGGTGCGGAAGATGTAGCGGTCCCGGCCCCGGCCCGTCTGGAGCGCCTCGGTGAACCACTCGTGGGCCGAGGAGGTGTGGTTGGGGACGATGTCGACGATGATCCGCAGGCCCAGCCGGTGGGCGTCGGCGACCAGCGCGTCGAAGTCGGAGAGGGTGCCGAAGCGCGGGTCGACGTTCCGGTAGTCGGCGACGTCGTAGCCGCCGTCGGCCAGCGGAGAGGTGTA
>JAFACJ010000024.1 GCA_023425615.1 Actinomycetes bacterium | reverse complement strand
GTGCCACCAGGGAAGGCCGCACGGGCAGGTCGAAGAAGGCGTCCACGCTGCGCCACGCCTGTGAGTGCACGCGTCCCATGAAGGCGTGCCCGACCATGCCGACCCCGAGCGGCGGCCTGTTCTCCGTCACGAAAACCGTCTCCTGTTCAGGATTCGAAGCCGAGGGGGAGGTAGGTGCCCACGTTGTCCTTGGTGATCGTCTCCGAGGCCAGCGTGATCGACTGCGGTACGCCGTGCTCGACGAGGTCGCTCATGCCCTTGCCCTGGGCGATCAGACGGGCCAGCTTGACGGCCGAGGAGGCCATCGTGGGGCTGTAGGTGACGGTCGCCTCCAGCACGGAGGAGCCGCCCTGGATCTCCCGCATGGCGTTGGCCGAGCCGGCGCCGCCGACCATGAAGAACTCGCTGCGGCCCGCCTCCTTGATCGCGGCCAGCACGCCGACGCCCTGGTCGTCGTCGTGGTTCCACAGCGCGTCGATCTTCTTGTGCGCCTGGAGGAGGTTGGTCGCCACGTCGGTGCCGGACTGGACGGTGAACTGGGCGTCCTGGCGTGCCGTCACCGTGAAGCCGTAGGTCTTCAGCGCGTCGGCGAAGCCCTTGCTGCGGTCCTGGGTGAGCGGCAGCGTGGCGATGCCCTGGATCTCCAGGATCACCGGCTTGGAGACGCCCTTGGCCTTGAGCTTCGCGCCGATGTAGTGCCCGGCCGCCACGCCCATGCCGTAGTTGTCGCCGCCGATCCACGTCCGGTAGGAGAGCTTGTCGGGGAAGACACGGTCGAGGTTCACCACCGGGATGCCCGCGTCGGAGGCCTTGCGCGCCACCTGGTTGAGCTGCTGCCCGTCGTTGGGGAGGATCACCAGCGCCCCGACCTTGGCGTCGATGAGCGACTCGACGGCGGCGATCTGCTGGTTGATGTCGTTGGTGGGCTCGACCGCCTTGAACTCCACGTCGGAGTACAGGCCGGCGGTGGCCGCCGCGTTCTTGGCGATCGCCGCGATCCAGCCGTGGTCGGCGGCCGGGGCGGAGAAGCCGATGACCACCTTCTTTCCCGGCTTCTCGTTGTCGGTGCCGGCCAGGGTGGCGGTGGCGGCGGGTGTGTCGTCGGTGCTGTTGCTCGTGCACGCCGAGGCGAGCAGGCCGCCGCCGAGGACGGCTCCGCCGAAGAGGAATCCGCGGCGTCCGGGGGTCTGTGGCATGGGTTTTCTCCCTTGGGGGGCGGGGTGGAGGGGAGGGACTAGGTGGCCGTGCGCTGCTGGAGCAGGACTGCCGCGACGATGATCAGGCCCTTGGCGATGAGCTGGTCGCTGGTGTCCAGGCCGTTGAGGATGAAGAGGTTGGTGATGACGGTGAAGACGAGCAGGCCGAGGATCGAGCCGATGATGGTGCCGCGGCCGCCGGTCAGCAGGGTGCCGCCGATGATCACCGCGGCGATGGCGTCGAGTTCGTAGAGGTTGCCGTGGGTGGAGGAGCCGGTGGTGGTGCGGGCCATGATGAGGATCGCGGCGATGCCGCAGCACAGCCCGGACAGCGCGTAGAGCAGGACGGTGTGCTTCCTGACGGCGATGCCCGCCAGCCGCGCGGCCGCGGCGTTGCCGCCGACGGCGTAGGTGCGGCGGCCGAAGGTGGTGCGGTTGAGCAGCACCCAGCCCGCGGCCACGACCGCGGCGAAGACGTAGACGAGGATCGGCAGCCCCAGCACCCGGTCGGTGGACAGCGCCACGATGGCGTCGTTCTCCGGTTTGACGAGCTGGGTCCTGCGGTCGGACAGGCGCTGGGCGAGACCGCCCGCCGCCACCATCATCGCCAGCGTGGCGATGAAGGGCACCATCCGCCCGTAGGCGACGAGCAGCCCGCTCACCGCGCCCGCGCCGGTGCCCACGAGGACCGCGCACAGCGCCATGACGAGCGGCCCGTAGGACTGGGTGGCGACGGTCGTCGCCCACACCGAGGCCAGCGCCATCACCGCGCCGACCGACAGGTCGATGCCGCCGCCGATGATCACGAAGGTCATGCCGACCGTGATCACCCCGATGGTGGAGGCGAGGGCTAGCACGCTCACCAGGTTGGAGGAGGTGGCGAAGGTGTCGGGCCTGGTGAGCAGCCCGACCAGGCACAGCAGGGCCAGTGCCGCCACCAGCCCGAGGTGGCGCAGCCCGCCGCGCTCCCGCAGCGACCGCAGCGGCACGGGCGCCTTGCCCGCCGGCAGTGTGCGCGTGTCGTTCACAGCGCGCTTCCTTCCATGATCAGGTCGAGCACCCGGTGTTCGTCGAGGTCGCGGGCGTCGGACGTGTGCACGTTGCGGCCGTCCCTGAGCACCAGGACCCGGTCGGCCAGGCCCAGCACCTCGGGGATCTCGCTGGAGACCAGCAGGACGCCGATGCCCTCGTCGGCGAGGCGGCGGATGACGGCGTACAGGTCGGCGCGCGCCCCGACGTCGACGCCGCGGGTCGGCTCGTCCAGCAGCAGCAGCCGGCGCCGGTTCACCAGCCAGCGGGCCAGGACCGCCTTCTGCTGGTTTCCGCCGGAGAGGGTGCGGATCGGGCGCGCCGGGTCGGCGGGGCGGATGCCGAGCCCCTCGATCTGCGCCACGGTGTCGGCGAGTTCGCGGCGCCGGTCGAGCCAGCCGAGGCGGGCGTAGCGGCGCAGGCCGCTCAGCGTGATG
>JAFACJ010000020.1 GCA_023425615.1 Actinomycetes bacterium | reverse complement strand
CCCGCGGACGACTTCGTCATCCTGTTCACCTCCGGGAGCAGGGGGACGCCCAAAGGCACCATCCACACACATGGCAGTGCGTTGCGGGCGGTCGAGGGAAGCCTCGACATCCGTCGCGTGGGGCCGGGCGAGCGGCTGTACATCCCGATGCCGTTCTTCTGGACGGGCGGGTTCGCGGGCGGACTGCTCACCGGCCTCGTGGCCGGGGCGACGCTGCTCACCGAGGTCTCCCCGCAGCCCGAGCGGACCATCGACTTCCTCACGCGGGAGCGCGTCACCCTGTTCCGGGGGTGGCCACAGCAGGGCGCGCGTATCGCGGCGCACCCCTCGTTCGACCCGTCGAGGCTGCCCCACCTGCGGCCCGGCAGCCTCGACGCGGTCCTTCCCGAACCGCTGAGAGCACGTCCGCGCGCACGCGCGAACCTGTTCGGGATGACCGAGACGTTCGGGCCGTACGCGGGCTACCGCCTGGACACGGACATGCCGCCGGACAAGTTCGGCAGTTGCGGGAGACCCGTCGAGGGGATCGAGGTCAGGGTCGTCGATCCGGAGACGCGCCGGCCGGTGCAGGCGGGGGACAGCGGAGAGATCCTGGTGCGCGGCCCGGTGACGATGCGCGGTATCTGCGGCAGGGAGAGGCACGAGGTCTTCGACGCCGACGGCTACTACGCCACCGGGGACCTCGGGTCTTTGGACGAGGACGGGTTCCTCTGGTACGAGGGCCGCGTCGATGACATGTTCAAGGTGAGCGGAGCGACCGTCTACCCCATCGAGGTGGAGCAGGCGCTGCTCTCCCTTCCCGGGGTGCGGCAGGCTTTCGTGACGGACGTGGAGACCGGTGCCCGCCAAGAGGTCGGAGCCGTGCTGGTCGGGGACGGGCTGGACCCGGCGGAGCTGGCGGCGGCGGGACGCGCGATCCTGAGCTCCTTCAAGGTCCCCTCGCTGTGGCTGGTCACCCCCGGCGAGAAGGACATCCCCCGGCTCGCCTCCGACAAGGCGGACGTCGGCGCGCTGCGGCGGCTGCTGCTCGACCAGGGCGTCCGCGTCACCTCCTGAAGGCGGCGACCGGGTCGGCCGTGACGGTCAGGAGGCACCCCGCCTCCTGACCGCGCGGGTCATCCTTCGATGTCGAAGTGCTCGTCACGGAGGCGGAACGCCTCCTTGGTGCCGTGCTTGGCCCGTGTCTTGACGAAGTTGAACTCACCCTCCTCGAAGCGCAGGTTCGTGCCGAACGCGTGGGTGATGTAGCTCAGCGTCTCCTCACCCTGGTACGCCTGGAGCTGCTCCACGAGGCGGAACATCTCCTTGGCGATGACGATCCCGTCGGCCGGCATCCGTGCGGCCTTGCGCGCCCAGTAGTCGGCACGCGCCGGCACGGACTCGGCGTCGGCGAACTCGGTGAAGACGCCGAACGGCTCCAGTTCGGCCGCCTCGATGAGGTCGCCCGTGAGGAGCATGCGCCGGGTGAGGACCGGGCCCAGCCGGTGGAAGAACAGGTGCAGCGACCCCAGCGCCGGCCCCAGGAAGCGCGTGGCGGGCATGCCGAGCCGGGCGTCGCGCGCGACCACGGCGATGTCCGCGGCGAGGGCGAGTTCCAGGCCGCCGCCGAGCGCGAAACCGCTGACCTCCGCGACGGTCACCTTCGGGAAGCCGATGAACTCGTGGTAGAAGGCGAAGGAGCGCCGGTCGACGGTCAGCCGCCTCCGCTGGCTGGGCCTGCGGCCGTCGCCCTTGCCGTCCCCGTACCAGGCGTAGGCGTTGTTCATGTCGGCGCCGGTGGAGAACACGCCTTCCGCGCCCCTGAGGTGCACGACCTTGATGTCGTCGTCCTGCGCGGCCTCGTCGAGATAGGCGGCGAGCTGCTCGCGCATCGGGGGGTCGTAGGCGTTCCTGCGCCGCGGATCGTTGATGGTCAGCCGGACGATGCCGGGCTCCTCGCCGTACTCCCGCAGGATCCGTGTGTCCGACATCGGGCTACCTCCGTCTGTGGCGGGCGTGTCCTACTCTGTTAGTCTAAGATATATACATTAATAATCTTAAACTTTAAGGTCGGTGAGGCGGTTGGCCGGGGCCGGTGCGGTGGCGGTGCGCCGTGAGGGTGATGTCCTGCGGATCGTCCTCGATCGTCCGGAGCGCAGGAACGCCATGAGCGCGGAGATGGTGACGACCCTCGTCGAGGTCCTCGAAGAGGCGACCGTCGACGACGCGCTCCGGGCGCTGGTGATCGAGGGCGCGGGCGAGGACTTCTGCGCCGGCATGGACTGGGTGACGACCAACGAACAGGACGGACGTCCGCGCACGGGTCATCTCCTGCGGCGCACGCCCCTGCGCGCGCACCGGATCATCCAGTTGCTGCACGACATGCACCTGCCGGTGGTGTGCGCGGTGCAGGGATGGGCGGCGGGCCTCGGCATGGGCATGGCCCTGGCCGCCGACTTCACCGTCGCCACCCGCTCGGCGGTCTTCTGGGCGCCGTTCACCCGCCGCGGCTTCACCCCCGACAGCGGGAGCACCTGGCTGCTGCCACGCCTCATCGGCATGGCACGGGCCAAGGAGATCCTGCTGCTCGGACGCGAGCTCACCGGGGCCGACGCGGCGGAGATGGGCCTCATCCACCGCGCCGTCGAACGTGACGAACTCGCGTCGGCGGTCTTGGACCTGGCGGGGGAGCTGGCGAACGGGCCGACGGTGGCGCTGGGCCTGGCCAAGGCCGCCCTCCACGGCGCGGCGAACCAGACCTTGGCGGACGCCATGGTGGACGAGACGATGCGCCTTGAACTCGCCTGCCGCACACTCGACTTCAAGGAAGGGCTCAGAGCGTTCGCCGACCGGCGGGATCCCGGGTTCAGCGGCCGGTGACGGATGAGAGACCGGCAACGCGGAAGGATGAGATGCCCGTGACGACATACGAGACGATCATCTACGAGACCGATCACCTCGCGAAGGTGGCGACCCTCACGCTGAACCGTCCGGAGGTCCTCAACGCCTTCGACCGGACGATGTGCCAGGAGGTCGCCCACGCGTGGCGGTGCGTGCGCGAGGATCCGAAGATCAACGCGGTCGTGCTGCGGGCGAGCGGCGACCGCGCGTTCAGCACGGGGATCGACATCAAGAAGGACTACGGCCAGCCGGAGGACGTGTGGAACCACGAGGATCCCGGTGAGCTGCTCAGCGCCAAGTGGCAGAAGGTGTGGAAGCCGGTCGTCTGCGCGGTGCAGGGCATGTGCACGGCCGGCGCCTTCTACTTCGTGAACGAGTCGGACGTCGTGATCTGCTCGGAGGACGCGACGTTCTTCGACTCCCATGTCAGCGCCGGCCTGGTGTCCGCGCTCGAACCCGTCGGCCTCATCCGCAAGATCGGCCTGGGGCAGACCCTGCGCATGAGCCTGATGGGCAACAACGAGCGCGTCTCGGCCCGGACGGCGCTGGCGATGGGCCTGGTCACCGAGGTGGTACCGCGCGAGGAGCTGTGGAGCAGGGCCTTCGAGCTGGCGAGCACCATCGCGACGGCGCCCTCCGCGGCGACGCAGGGCACTGTGCGCGCCATCTGGGAGTCACTCGACCGGCCCTACCGCGCGTCACTGGACCAGGGCCTGATCTACACCAGGCTCGGCAACCCCCTCGGACAGGCGGAGATCGGCGGCCAGGTGCCGCGCGTCGAGAATCCGAGGATCCGCTGATGGCGCCGCACCGCCTGTCCCGCAGGGTCGCCGACGTCGTCGCCGAGGATCCCGCGGCGCGGGCGCTGGAGTTCGGCGGCCGGTGGCGTACCTGGGGTGAGCTGGCGTCGGCCATGGCACGTGTGGACGAGGCCATCGACGCCCACGGCGGCGGCCCGGACGTCGTCGGCGTCCTGGTGCGCAACAGGCCGCTCCACGTGGCGATCCTGCTCGCCGTCCTGCGGCGCGGCGGGTGCTTCGTGGTCATCAACCCCGCCCGCGGCCGCGAGAGCGTGCGTTCCGACGTCGCCCGGCTGGGCCTGCGGCTCGTGCTGGGGGAGACCGCCGACCTCGATCCGCTGGCGGACGCCGCCGACGGCACCGCGCTGGTCGGCTTCGACGATCTCGACGCTGACGCCGGGGTGAGGTACCGGCCCGCGGAGCCGGCGGAGGGACCGAGCCACCCCGGCGTCGCCGTCCGCATGCTGACCAGCGGAACCACCGGACCGCCGAAGCGGGTCGACCTGACCTACGACGCGCTGGACGCGAGCATGGCCGTGGCCAAGCACTACGAGACGAAGAAGCGGGAGCCTTCGCGCAGGCCGAGCGGGGTCGCGCTGGTGAACTCGCCGCTGGCCCATCTGGGCGGCGTCTTCCGCGTGCTCCAATGCGTGCTCGACGCGCGTCCCTTCGTCTTCTTCGAACGGTTCGAGGTGGAGCCCTGGCTCCGGGCGGTCCGCGAGTACCGTCCGAAGACGGCGAGCCTGGTCCCGGCTGCGCTGCGGATGGTCCTGGAATCGGCGCCCGACACCGCCGACCTCTCCAGCCTCCGCGCCGTCACGTCGGGAACGGCGCCCCTGTCGCCGGAGGACGCCGACGCCTTCACCGCCCGGTTCGGCGTGCCCGTCCTGACGTCCTACGCCGCGACCGAGTTCGCCGGAGGCGTGGCGGGGTGGACGCTGCGCGACCACGAGAAGCACTGGCACGAGAAACGGGGCAGCGTCGGCCGGGTCCAGCCCGGCTGCGCGATCCGCGTCGTGGACGAGCGCACGCACCGGGTGCTCGAAGCCGACCGGCCGGGCCTGCTGGAGGTCAGGCCGGCCCAGCTCGGCCCGGACGCCGGCTGGATGCGCACGAACGATCTCGCGCGCATCGACGCCGACGGCTTCCTCTACATCCTCGGCCGCGCCGACCAGGCCATCATCCGTGGCGGCTTCAAGGTGCTGCCCGACCACGTCAGGTCCGTGCTGGAGTCGCACCCGGACGTACGCGGGGCGGTGGTCCTGGGCGTACCGGACGACCGGCTGGGCGAGGTGCCGGTGGCGCTGGTCGAGTTGCGTCACGGCGCGGTCGCCGACACGGCCGCCCTCCGGGAGGCGGCCTCGCGGTCGCTGGCCGGATACGAGGTGCCGAAGGAGATCCACATCGTGCGGGAACTGCCTCGGACGACGTCGGGCAAGGTCGATCTGCCCGCGGCGAAGGCGCTGCTGAAGGAGGGGGCGAGGTGAGCGCGGGGACGCCGCCCTGGAGGTTCGGCGAGGAGCCGCTGCCCCAGGCCGGGGAGTTCGCGGACGCCGTGCGCTCCCTGGTCGAGACGGCGCTCTCCCTGGACGAGCCGTCGCCCCTGCTGGAACGGCTCACCGCCGAGGTCCGCCGGGTGGACGCCGAACTGCGCGCGGACGTGCGGGTGACCTCCGCCGTCCGGGTGGGGGAGCGCGCCGATGATCCGACGCTGCGCCCCTACCTTGATCATTCGGCGGACATCGGGGCGTTCAACCCGATGTTCCCCGAGTACGGCTTCCGTGAGCTGGAGCCCGACCGCGCGGCCGGATCCGTCCGCTTCTCGATCGCCTATGAGGGCCCGCCCGGCCTCGTCCACGGCGGTTTCCTCGCCGTCTTCTTCGACGCGGTCACCGCGCACCACAACTGCGAACTGGGGGTCGCGGGCAAGACGAAGAGCCTGGAGATCCGCTACGCCAGGCCGACCCCGCTCGGCGTGGACCTGGACTACGAGATCAAGAGGAGCGTGGTGGGCCGGGAGATCGTCTCGACGGCCTCGCTGCTCAAAGGCGCGCTTCTCCTGTGCGAGGCCGAGGTCAAGAGCGTGGCCGGGCGCCGCGAGAACCTGCCCCGGG
>JAFACJ010000007.1 GCA_023425615.1 Actinomycetes bacterium | reverse complement strand
ATCCACGACACGCCGTACTCGGTGGGCGCGGTCGACTACACCGGCGACATGCCGGTGCTGCTGGGACCCGACGGCCCGTCCCTGGGCGGCTTCGTCTGCCCGGCGACGATCGCCAAGGGCCAGCGCTGGAAGCTCGGCCAGCTCCGCCCCGGGGACACCGTCCGGTTCATCCCCATCACCGGGGACACGGCCGCCGGCCTGCGCCGCGCGCCCCAGGCCCGTCCCGTCACAGACCGGCCGCAGATCTCCGACGGAGGCGTGCTGGCACGGCGGGGCGATGTGACCTACCGGCGCAGCGGAGACGACAACCTCCTGGTCGAGTTCGGCCCGATGGAACTGGACCTGGCGCTGCGGATGCGGGTGCACGCGCTGATGGAGAAGGTCGTGGAGGCCGGGCTCCCGGGCGTCACCGACCTGACCCCCGGCATCCGCTCCCTACAGATCCAGTTCGACCCCGACACCCTGCCCCAAGCCGAACTGCTGGAGACCGTACGCCGCATCGAAGCCGCCCTTCCGCCCACCGACGAACTGGTCGTGCCGTCCCGCACCGTCCACCTACCGCTGTCCTGGGACGACCCGGCGACCCAAGAGGCCATCGCCCGGTACATGGCCGGGGTGCGAGACGACGCCCCTTGGTGCCCGTGGAACATCGAATTCATCCGCCGCATCAACGGGCTCCCGAACGTCGAGGACGTCTTCCGCACGGTCTTCGACGCCGAATACCTCGTCCTCGGGCTCGGTGACGTCTACCTGGGCGCACCCGTGGCCACCCCCCTCGACCCACGGCACCGGCTCGTCACCACCAAGTACAACCCGGCACGGACCTGGACGGCCGAGAACTCCGTCGGGATCGGCGGCGCCTACCTGTGCATCTACGGCATGGAAGGGCCGGGCGGCTACCAGTTCGTCGGCCGCACCACACAGGTCTGGTCGAGCTGGAAGCAGGAGGGCGTTCCCTGGCTGCTGCGCTTCTTCGACCGCATCAAGTGGTACGAGGTCGGCCCGGAAGAGCTCCTGGAACTGCGCGCCGACATGACCGCAGGACGGTTCACCCCCCTCATCGAAGAAGGAACGTTCGCCCTCGCCGACTACCAGCGCTTCCTGACCGACAACGCCGCGCCCATCGCCGAGTTCCGCGCCCGGCAGGCCGCGGCCTTCCAAGCCGAACGCGACGCCTGGGAGGCCGCCGGCGAGTTCGCCCGCGCCGAGGCCGCCGCCGAACCGGCGCCCGCGCCCGCCGAGATCACCGTCCCGCCCGGCGGGCACCTCGTGGAAGCCGAGTTCGCCGCGTCCGTCTGGCAGGTCGGCGTCTCCGTCGGCGACACCATCACCGCCGGCCAGCAGATCCTCGTGCTGGAGGCCATGAAGATGGAATCGCCGATCCACGCGCCGCGCGACGCCGTCGTCGCCGACATCCTCACCAAGCCCGGCGCGCAGGTCGAGGCCGGCACCCCCCTGATGATCCTGGCTCCGTCCGCGTAGACGGCGGCGGACGGCGGCCCGGGTCCGCCGTCCGCCCCTCAGCACGACCGAAAGGCATCCACATGAGCGACCGTCTCCTCGCCCGCGTCCGCGCCGCCTACGACCGCATCGCCCGCGTCGACCGGCCCGAGATCTGGATCGACCTGCGCCCCCGGGAGGAGGTCGAGGCCGAGGCCGCGGCCCTCGACCCGGCCCTGCCCCTGGCCGGACGGCTGCTCGCCGTTAAGGGGAACATCGACGTGGCGGGACTCGCGACCACGGCGGGCTGCCCCTCCTACGCCTACGAACCGGCCCGTGACGCACCCGCCGTCGCCCGCCTGCGAGCGGCGGGCGCCATCGTCATCGGCACCACCAACCTCGACCAGTTCGCGACCGGCCTGGTCGGCACCCGCTCCCCGTACGGCGCGGTGCGGGGCGCCCTCGACCCGTCACGGGTCAGCGGGGGCTCCAGCTCGGGATCCGCCGTCGCCGTGGCGCTGGGCATCGTCGACCTGGCCTTGGGCACCGACACCGCGGGCTCCGGACGCGTCCCCGCCGCCTTCAACGGGATCGTCGGGCTGAAACCGACACGCGGCCTGGTACCGACCGAAGGCGTGGTCCCGGCCTGCGCGAGCCTGGACTGCGTGACGGTCTTCGCCCGCACCCTGCCCGAGGCCGAACAGGCGCTCGCCCACCTGGTCACCGGGACCGGCGAGGCACCCGCCCGCGCACCGGGCCCGTGGCGCGTCGCGGTACCCGGCGTCGCCCAGCTCGGCGAACTGGACGCGGGCTGGGCCGAGGCGTTCCAGGCCGCCGCCGCCCGCCTGGAGGAGGCCGGCGCCCGCCTCCAGACCGTGGACCTCGCCCCGTTCACCGAGGCCGCCGCGATGCTCTACGAAGGCGCCTTCGTCGCCGAGCGCTACACCGCGGTCGGGGAGTTCATCGACAAGCAGCTCGAACAGGACGCCCCGGACCTCGACCCCACCGTCGCCGGGATCATCCACCGCGCCCGCGACCTGCCCGCCCACCGGCTCTTCGCCGACCAGGCCGAACTGGCGGCACTGCGCGCCCGCGCCCTGGCCTCCCTCGGCGACGCCGACGCCCTGCTGCTGCCCACCGCCCCCGGCC
>JAFACJ010000966.1 GCA_023425615.1 Actinomycetes bacterium | reverse complement strand
AAGCAGGGCAAGGTGCTGCCCGGCACGCACATCCCGGTGCGCGACCCCGGGCACGCGCGGGAGCACGCGCCCGACTACTACCTCCTGCTCGCCTGGAACTACGCAGACGAGATCATCGCCAAGGAGCGCGCGTTCCTCGAAGGCGGCGGGCGGTTCATCCTGCCCAACCCCACACCCCACATCGTCTCGGCCGGATCGTGACCGAGGAGGCGTTCGCCCGCGGACGGTCGGTGATCGTCACCGGCGGCGGCACCGGCATCGGACGTGCCACCGCCCGCCTCTTCGCGGACGCGGGCGCCGCCGTCCTGGTCGTCGGGCGCACGGCCGAGCGCCTGGCCGAGACCGCGGCGGGCCGTCCCGGCATCCTGCCGCTCACGGCCGACATCACCGAGCCCGGCGCACCCGCCCGGATCGTCGCCGCCGCCCTTGAGTCCTTCGGCGGCATCGACGTGCTGGTGAACAACGCCGCGATCACCCGTCCCGCCCGGCTCGGCGACATCGACCGCGACCTGGCGCAGCGGCAGCTCGCGACCAACCTGGTGGCGCCGCTGTTCCTGGCCCAGGAGGCGGTCCCCCATCTGCGGCGCGGCGGGGTGATCGTCAACGTGACGTCCAACCCGTCGCACCGCGGCTGGCCCGGCAACTCCGTCTACGGCGGCACCAAGGTCGCGCTTGACTTCCTCACCCGCACCTGGGCCCTGGAACTCGCGCCGCGCGGGATCCGCGTCGTGTCGATCGCGCCCGGCGTGACGGACACGCCCGTGCTCGTCCACGCCGGCCTGCCGGAGGAGGTCCTCGCCGCCAAGCGCGACTTCGAGCGGGTGCCGCTGGGACGGCAGGCGCGGCCGGAGGAGATCGCCTGGTGGATCGCCGGCGTGACCCGCCCCGAGGCCGGCTATCTGACCGGCGCGGTGCTGCGGGTCGACGGCGGGATCGGCGTCGTCTGAGCGGCGGGTTAGTGACGCTTTAGTCCCGGCTCGCAGGATGGCCGGGTATCGGACCCATGGAATCGAGGGAGCTGACATGACCGGAGCCGACTCCACCGACCTTGACGAGCGGGCGCTCGACGCGGGGCAGGTGCTGGCGCAGCCGCTGCCCGGCACCAGCCCGCTCGGCACCGCGGCGCTGGCCCTGGCCGCCGCCGCGGAGGCCGGCCTGTACACGCCCGGCTCGGACAGCCCGCAGGACGCGCTCGACCGGTGCGTCATCGTCGACGGGCTGACCGAGATCGTGGAGAAGATGGTCATCGAGGAGGGCAGCGACGGGCACGGACCCGGCACCGTCGCCCGCTACGTCGACGGGTTCTTCACCGCCGACGGCACGCGCGTCGCGACCGTCACCGGCTCCGCGCTGGTCCTGACGATGGAGCCCCGCATGTGGCAATACCACACCAGCAGCACCGTGCTGGACGACGGCACGTTCGAGACGCACGGGGTCGTGGACGCCACGGCCGTGCTGCACGGGATCACCCAGGTGCTCCGCGTCACCGGGACGGGCGGCAGGTACGCCGGCAAGAAGGGGTACATGACGCTGGTCATGGACGACCCGACACAACGCCCGCCGCACTACGCCACCGCGTTCGTCATGGCATGAGCGATGGACTTCGATCTGACACCCGAGCAGTGCGACCGCCGGGCCCGCCTGCTCGCCGAGGTGCACAAGCTGCTCCCCGGACGGCACCGGCGGACGCCGGAGGCGCACTTCGACCGCGACGACTGGCGTGCCGCCGCCTCGCTCGGCCTCACCGGCCTGTGCCTGCCGGCCGAGCACGGCGGGGGCGGTCTCGGCGCCCTCGACACCGCGCTGTGCCTTGAGGTCTTCGGGCAGGGCTGCCGGGACACGGGGCTGGTGTTCGGTGTCGCCGCCCATCTGCTGGCTTGCTCCGTCCCGATCCGTGACTTCGGCTCCGGCGAGCCGCACACCACCACGCTGGCGGGCCTGGCGAGCGGCGAGCTGATCGCCGCGAACGCGATGACCGAGCCCGAGGCGGGTTCGGACGTGGGCTCGCTGGCCGTCACCGCCGAACGGGACGGCGACTTCTACGTCCTCGACGGTGTCAAGTCCTTCGTCAGCAACGCGCCGCTCGCCGACGTGTTCGTCACCTACGCCACCACCGACCGTGCCTCGGGCTTCCTCGGGCTGAGCGCCTTCACCGTCCCGCGCGGGCTGCCGGGCGTCGAGGTGAGCGCGCCGTTCGCGAAGATGGGCCTGTGGGGCTGCCCGGCCGGCGAGGTGCGGTTCGAGCGCTGCCGTGTCC
Source organism: Actinomycetes bacterium (assembly GCA_023425615.1). Lineage (GTDB taxonomy): Bacteria > Actinomycetota > Actinomycetes > Streptosporangiales > Streptosporangiaceae > Actinocorallia. Next base: position 777 of record JAFACJ010000966.1, on the reverse strand, counting down.
CGGCCCGGTACCTGCTGGGCGGTGAGGGACGCGGAAACGCGATCTTCCAGCACTCGATGACCTGGGAGCGCGCCTGCCTGTTCGCGCTCTACCTGGGGATGATGGAAAGGCAGCTCGCCGCGTGCGTCGAGCACGCCTCCACCCGCCGCCAGTTCGGCAAGGCGCTGCGCGAGTTCCAGGCCGTCTCGCACCGGATCGCCGACATGCGCGGCCGGCTGGAGGCGGCGCGGCTCCTGCTGTACCGCGCCTGCTGGCTCATCGACCGGGGCCGCGACCACCTCGGCGCGGTCGCCCTGTCGAAGGTCGCGGTGGCCGAGGCCGCGGTGGCCAACTCCCTGGACGCCGTGCAGATCTTCGGCGGCTCGGGGTACCTGGCCCCGTCGGGCATCGAGGCGCAGCTGCGCGACAGCGTCCCCGCCACGCTGTTCTCCGGCACCACGGAGATACAGAAGGAGCTCATCGCGAGGGAGACGGGCCTGTGACCGGGAGCCTGCACCGGCTGGTCATCGACACCGCCGCCGCCCATCCCGGCCGTGTCGCCGTGCGGGGGCACGACGGCGAGCTGACCTACGCCGAGCTCGACCACCGCGCCGACGCGCTCGCCGCGGTCCTGGCCGGGCACGGTGTCGTCCCGGGAGACCGGGTCGTGGTCTGGGCCGACAAGTCCTGCGCCGCGGTCGTCGCCACCCAGGCCGTGCTGCGGCTCGGCGCCGCCTACGTCCCGCTGGACGGGGGCACGCCCCCGCACCGCGTCGCGTTCGTGGCCCGCGACTGCGC
>JAFACJ010000872.1 GCA_023425615.1 Actinomycetes bacterium | reverse complement strand
CCATGACCTTGATCCCACATCTACCCCCACGACAGACAGAAGATCGTCCACTAGGACAACCATTCACGCCCAATGGGGTAAAAGATATGAGTATGGCCATGATTGGCCTCATTGACGTATGTGTTTCATATGAGCCGTTTGATGTAAGAAAGCAGCGATACTGCAGGGACCTTCCGCGCGTTGGCTACGCTTCTCGACGGGGCATCGACGTGAGACCGACCGTCGCCGCAGCGGATCAACGGAGTAGCGGTGTCGCACTCCTGCTCGCTGGTTCGACCATGGCCGTCGCGGAGGTGAGCTGCTTCATGAGCCCGGTACGCATGGATCCCGATCCCAGGTCCGCCGTCCGCCTGTAGAGGCGCAATGCCTTGGCTGCTGATGTCGGGAGGAGGGACAGACATTTGAAATGGGAGAGGACTTCGGTGGCCGCGTAGGTGTCTTTTGATTGCAGCACGTCCGTCATGATCACGTTGGCCAGTTGGGGGGCGTGCGGGTCAGGCCGTCGGTGAGGGAGCCGGTCCGGTCCTTGGCCTACCCGGCGGATTCACCACCAGCGTCGCCTTCTCCTCCGGTCCTCCGCCGACGACGGCCTGCTGTCAGTCGGCTGAAAAGCCCGGATCACCGCAAGAAGCTGTCCGGAATCTCCATTGCGCCCATCTTGAGCCAGTGCGCTTGCGGGGCTCGGCCTCTCGCCATCGGCGGTCATCGAGCTCTGCCGCCTTTGACGGCTCGATCACAAAAATCAGCGCGGCCCCCAGCCCGAGACGGCCTAGCCATCCCGTTCTGGCCTTTGGCTCAGGGATCCCTCTGAACCATGTCTTGCGCAGGGCGGACTCCCGTCCAGGGTGGTCATGCCACCACATCGATCTCCCCCGTCAGTTCCCCGGGTCGCGCCGTCCAGGCAGGCGCTTCCCACGACATGTATGGCCCTGCAGGCACCGGTCACTCTTTGGCTTTCGTCGTCCGCAGTTCCTTTCCACGAAGCGCCCAGCACGCCCACACGCACTTGCCGTGCGGGGTCAGCTGCCAGTCCCAATGGCAGGCGTGCCGCCCGACCAAGTACAGGCCCCGTCCGTCCTCATCGGCTTCTCCTGCGTTCCGCGCCCGGGGGACTTGGGCGGACCCGTCTTCGATTTCGGTGAACAGATGCGAGGCCGTCAGCCGAAGCCGCACGGTCACCAGATCCGATGAGGTCTCCTCCAGGCCGGAGGAGAGGTGTCCGCCGCCGTGTGTGATCGCGTTCGTCACCAGCTCGCTGGCCACCAGCATGCAATCGTCTACGAGTGCTTCCAGCCCCCAGTCGGGAAGCCGGCTGCGGATGAAGCGGCGTGCCAGCCTGACCGAATCCAGCCGTGCCGCCAGGGGGAGGAAGTCGGTCTCGATCGCAGGACCGCCGTCCTCAAAGCCGAAGAGTGAAGACATCGCCGTAACCGATCTCGGGAGGGGAGTCCGCAGGACTCCGGGGATTTCGCGGGTTCCGATGGGTGCTTGGACGGGCGAGATGAAGGGCGAGCGCCGGGATTGGAGGGAGAGGATGGCCTGTCAGATCACCGGGTGTCCCGGGCTTCAAGCTCCAGCATGAAGATCAGCTCGCGTAGGCGTGAAGCGCTGTCGGCGCAGACCACCGTGGAACTGCCGCGCACTGCGACCCACCCAGCGGGCAGGAGCAGCACGCCCCATCTGCCGTGAGCTTTCTGATTGAGCTCGGCTCGAATCTCTTCGAGCTCTCCGGTTCGAGTGGGCGGTGCGGTATCCCGAGAGCACTGCAGGCGCCAGCTCCCATCTGCGCGAGACGGAAGCCTTTCTCGGGTTGTCAGGCGTACGGGCATGGCGGGACCCCTTCGCGCCGGATCGCTGATCGCTTCAAGCCATGACGAATTCACACACATCGGACAGAAAGTGTCCGCGTCGCTACAATCCGAGTGTGCTACTCGCACGAGCCTTTGTAAACAGTCCAATCCGCACTAGTGCAAATTAGCTTGTGCACAAATCTCGCATCCAGGTACAGGAGAAAGCAGTGGCGACAAACCGCACCAGTCCCACCGTCCGCCGCCGTCGGCTGGCGGCCGAACTGCGCGAGCTGCGACGCACCAGCGGCAAGTCCAGGGAGGCTGTGGCGAGTCACATAGGAGTCGCGCCCTCGACGATCACCCGGATCGAGAACGCCGACTCCACCGCCCCTCCGCTCGTCGTCGCCGCGATACTCGACTTCTACGGGGTCACCGGAGACGAGAGAGAGCAGTGGGTCACCGTCGCCAAGCAAGCGCGTAGACGCGGCTGGTGGTCGCAGTACGGCGACACCATCCCCGACTGGTTCAAGTTCTACGTCGGCCTGGAGGCGGAGGCGAGCGAGATCCGCTCCTACCAGCCCGAAGTCGTCTTCGGCCTCCTCCAGACCGAGGGATACATGCGCGGCCTCATGCTCAGCGAGGTCGACCCACTCCCCCAGGAGCATTTGGAGCGCCGCATCAAAGTCCGCCTCAAGCGCCAGGAGAGCCTGGCCGGCCCCGACGCGCCCAAGCTACAGATCGTGCTCAACGAAGCAGCACTCCACCGTCTCGTCGGAGGGCCGAAAGTCATGGCGGAGCAACTCACCCACCTCGCCGAGCTGTCCCGTAGCCGGAAGGCCATGATCCAGGTGCTGCCCTTCAGCGCCGGCGCCCATCCCGCCAACGACGGCGCGTTCAACATCCTGGGCTTCCCCGAACCCCGCGACCGGGACGTCGTCTACGTCCAATCCCGCCGGGGCGGCCTCTACCTGGAAGAGGCCAACGACCTGGAGGAGTACACCGGCATCTTCGACCACCTGCGAGCACGGTCCCTCGGCCCCGAGGAATCACGCGAACTGATCCTCACAATTGCTGACGAAACCTCCTAGACTTCGCAATAACGAAGCCTGGAAGTGCAGGACAGCGCATGACCTCCTCTCCCCTCATCTGGCGCAAGAGCAGCCACAGCACCAACGTCGGCGACTGCGTCGAAGTCGCCATGGACGCACCCGGCGTCCTCATACGCGACAGCAAGAACCCACAGCACACCCACCTTGAACTCGACCGCGCCTCATGGGCCGGGCTTCGCCAGCTCGCCAAGAGCGGCTCTCTGGACCTCCGTCATGTTCGGCGCTCGTTGGCGCCTCACAAGTGGCCTTCCGATGCGTCAACTGCGGTCGGCGGAGTGTCGTCCAGCGGTTCGGACCGCCCCGGAGGCGCGTAGAGCTCGCCGCAAGACGAGCAGGCGCGAAGACGGTCTATCTGCTGTGCAGACTGCGGCGGTGAGCGCGTCCTGGTGGTCTGCCGAGAGGTTCCGGGTGTCGAACCCCGAAGTGGCGACCACGGTGGTGGGTTCCTGTTCCTGCCGATAGGTCATCTGCAAGCGCATCACGGAGTTCTCAAGGACGTCTCGTGCCGCGTAGGCGTCGGAGGATGCTGCAGCGAGGACAGCGGCCCGTGGTGAGGCGTCGCACGGTGTGGGCCGGCCAGCAATCAGATCAAGCGCGGTCAGGCCGAGGCGGGCCCGGAATACCGCAGTCGCGCTCGAACGCGAACGCCTGGGAGATGCTGTCGCGGATCCGCATCGGGGTGACCAACCGCCCGCCGGGAGCGAGCTGCTCCAGGACCTTGGCGGGATGTCTCCAGCGCCGATGGTGAACTGGATCCAGTCGTATGGGCCGTACTCGAAAGGTCCGGCAGCGCCGCCGGCCAGTCGCACGGTCATGTTCTCGGCGCTCGCGGCCGCCAGGTGGGAGGCGGCGTTGTTGACGAGGTCCTGGTCAACGTCCACGGTCCACACGTGCCCGCCGGGCGCGGCCATGTGGCCGAGGAGTGCGGCGTTGTAGCCGGTCGCGGCACCAGCTTCCAGGATCTTGTGGCCTGACAGTGCGTCCAGTTGCTCCAGTTGGGTGGCGACGATGGACGGAGCGGAGATGCAGGAGATCATCTCGCCGCCGGTGTTGTGCTTGATCGCGACCGCGTCATCGACGTAGGCGGCCTGCGGGTCGACGTCCGGGATGAACCCGTGGCGCTCGACGTCACGGAACGCGTCGATGATCGCGGGGGGCAGAGGTGGCCGGAGTCGATGAGCCTGGTCAACACGGCTTCGCGAAGCTCGGCGGGATCGGCGGTCGTAGTGATCGCCGCCTCCATCCGCTTGAGACTAGAGGCGGCGGACACGGGACAGACGGTGAACACGGCGGTGGCCTCGTCATCGTCGAAGGCGGCATGCCGACCGAGCCAAGCCGCGGCTTGCTCGGCGACAGGGGTTCCCGCGCGGTTGAAAACGAAGATCGCATGATGGGCGAGCACAGCGCGCAGCCCCCGGGTCAACTGCCCATCAGCGGCGAGCCGCGCCAGCCCGCGTCCGGCTTCGGCGAATGCCGCGACGTGCTCGGACCAGCACGGTTCGGTGGTCTCCCGCTGGGCGGCGTCGGCGTTCATCAGACGTCGCATGGCGGTGATCGCCGCCGCGCGGACGGCTTGTTCGGGAGGGTCGATCGGTGAACGGAGGCCGGCGACTTTCGCCCGCATGTCACCGATCTCGAACGGATCGAGTCCGGCTGAGCGGTTCAAGGTGGAGAGCAGCAGGATGCAGCGTTCTCGGGCACGGGCACCGCCCGTCTCGGCCAAGGCCGCGAGGCTGTCAGTGCAGAAAACGTCGTGGGCGATGGCCATGCCCTCCGGACGATTTCGGGCTCGTAGTGATGCGGTCACGACCCGGCCAGAGCTTGCCTGGCGCGGTCGACGACTTCGGGGTCGTAGTCGATCGTGGCCACCGTGCCGACTAGTTCGGCCAGCAGAGCGACGTTGTAGCCCGTCCCCGGCCCCCGCCTCCAGCACACGGGCGCCGGAATCAGCCAGGGCTTGGTGCCACGATGGATGGGCCGAGGCCGAGCCGAGTGCACGGCCCTCAGC
>JAFACJ010000870.1 GCA_023425615.1 Actinomycetes bacterium | reverse complement strand
GGCCGGGTCCGAGACGGCCGGGCACGGGGAGGGCGAGTGAACGCCGCCGCGCTCAGCCGGGAGGCGCGCTTCCCCGTCTCGGCGAAGAAGATCCGCGCGCCGTTCACCCTCGACCCGTCGCTGTGCCTCTACTCGCCGCAGGAGAACCTGGAATCCCTGCGCCACCCGCGCGTCGCGGCCTGGCTCGACTTCGTGCGCGACTCCTGGACGCCGACCCCCGTGCCCGGCGCCGAGGCCGGCAGGGTCGCGGTGCTGCTCCCGTGCACGAAGTACAAGCCGTACGTCACCAGCAGAGAGCACCGCGGCATCAACGCCGCACTGCGCGCCTCGGGCTGGACACCCTCGGGCGGCGACGTGCCCGCCGAACTGGCGTCCTGCCTGTCGGACGGGGAGGACCCCTCCCTCCTCGACGTGTCACCGCTCGTCCGCGACGGCTGGGTCCTGGACCGCTTCGTCGTCAGCGAACCCCTGGCCATCGTCCCCTACGAGCTGTCCTTCACCTGGCGCGACGAGCAGAGCCCGGCCACGTCCTACGACGACCCCGGCCTGTTCGAGTCCCGGGGAACCTCGGTGTCCCCCTACCGCGCCGACTCCACGGCGACGCCAGGACCGAACGGCACCTGGAAATGGGGAGCCGCCGAACGAGAGGCGTACGCCGACATGCACAACGCCCTCGTGGACGTGCTCACCGCCACCCTGAGACGGCTGGCACCCTCCTACGCGGGCATGGCGGCATGGGTCTCCCCGGGCCTCACCCACATCAGCTTCCTCGCCGACAAGGAACGCCGCAAAGCCGACGGCCTCCCCTCCTCCCGCAAGGGCCTGACCGGCCCAAAACCCCTCAGAGGCGTCCTGGACGCCCTACCCGGCGCCCTCACCCTGATGCCCACCCGCACCCAACTCACCACAGCCGCAGCCGCCCTCACCACCAGACTGTCCGCCGAAGGCCGCCCCTCCACCCCCGCCTCAACCCGCTCCGTCTTCGCCCGAGGCGACGGCCGCGACACCCCCCTAGCCCTCCCCGAAACCCTCACCCACCTGACGACCTGGATCGACACGACGGTGAAAGGAGGCCACCTATGAGTGCGTTTCTGCCCGGGCCGCCCGTCGGTGGTGTGGGTCGGTGTGACGGTCGAAGGAGCCCGTTCAGGAGCGCTCGCGGGTTGGGCCGCACGCTGATGGCGTGGACGGACGCGATGGTGGAAGGGGGCCGTTCGTGAGCGCCTCTCTGCCTGAGCCGCCCGCGTCTCTTGCGCCGGAGGCGGTTCCCGGGGTCGTCGCCGTCGCGCGCGCGGCTTTTCCCGGCTGGCGGGACGCCGCGCCGCATGCTCGTGCCGATGTGCTGCGGCGGGCCGCGGGGCTGGTGCGTGAGCGGGCGGAGGAACTGGCCGTTCTGCACGCCGCCGAATCCGGCAAGGTCATCGCCCAGGCGCGGAGTGAGGTGCGCGGGGCGGCCCGGCTGCTGGAGGTCAACGCCGAGCTCGGCCGCACCTGGGCGGGCACGCTCGCGCCCACCGGGGCGCTGCCCGGAGGGGAGCGCGACCTCACCCTCGTCGAGCGGGTGCCCGTCGGCGTGGTCGTCGCGGTGATCCCGTTCAACTTCCCCGTCGAGCTGACCATGGAGAAGGCGGCGGCCGCGCTGGCCGTGGGCAACACCGTCATCGTCAAGCCGCCGCCGCAGAACCCGCGCGCCACGGCGGCGGTCTGCGCGATTCTGCGCGAGGCGGGCGTCCCCGACGGTGTACTCCAGGTCGTCCCGGGCGGAACCGAGGTGTCGGCGGCGCTGTGCGCGGCGCCGGGCGTCGGCGCGGTCTCGCTGACCGGGTCGGTCGGCGCGGGTGTCGCCGTCGCGCGGGCGACCGCGCACCTGCTGCGCCCCCTGCACCTGGAACTGGGCGGCAACGGCGCGGCGATCGTGCTGCCCGACGCCGACCTCGACCTCGTCGTCTCCGAGACACTGCGCGGCAGGCTGCTGATGAACGGCCAGGCGTGCGCGGCGACCAAGCGGATCCTCGCCCACCGCGCGATCGCCGCCGAACTCACCGAGCGGTTGGAGGCGGCACTGGCCGAGATCCTGCCGAGTGACCCGCTCAGGGAGGTCGCCAGACTCGGCCCGCTCATCGACGCGCCGTCCGCGGCCCGGGTCGCGGCCCAGGTCGGCAGGGCCGCCACCGAGGGAGGCAAGATCGTGCTCGGCGGCGCCGAGGCCGACGGCCCGTGGTTCCCGCCCGCCCTCCTCACCGACGTCCCCGCGGACGCGGCGGTCGCCGTCGACGACGAGATCTTCGGCCCGGTCTTCCCCGTGATCCCCGTCGAGTCCGACGCGCACGCCGCGGCCGTCGCGGACACCAGCTCCCTGCGGCTCACCGCCGCGGTGTTCTCCCGCGACCTGCCGCGCGCGATCGCCCTCGCCCAACGGCTCGACTTCGGCGGCGTCGTCGTCAACGGGACCAACAACTACCGGCCACCCGTCGTACCTTTCGGCGGGGTCGGCCTCGCAGGCGCGGGACGGGAAGGCGACGGCTACACGATCGAGGAGATGACCCGTACCCGGTTCCTCGCACTGCGCGGCCTGCGCCCGGCGGCCACCCCCCTGCCCGAGGGCGGTGCGCGATGACCGCCCCCGTACGTGCCGAATCTGCCCCCGTATGTGCCGAATCTGCCCCCGTGTGTGCCGGATTCGCCCCTGTACGGGCTGAAGCCGCCGCAGCACGAGCCGAAGCCGCCGCAGCACGAGCCGAGGCCGTCGCAGCACGAGCCGAGGTCACCGCAGCACGTGCCGAGGTCGCCGCGGTACGGGCTGAAGCCGTCGCGGTACGTGCCGAGGTCGCCCCCGCAAGAGCTGGGGCCACCGCCGCAAGGGCCGAGGTAGCCGAGGTAGCCGCCGTAAGGGCCGAGGTCGCCGCCGCGGCGCGGATGGCCGCGCGGGCCGGGCTCGTCGAGGCGTTCGGCCATGTGTCGGCGCGGCTGCCCGGCGGGGGAGCCGCGATCACCTCGACCCGGCCGATGGAGGCAGCCCGCGCCGAGGACGTCGTCGTGCTGGACGCGGCGGGCCGTACCGTCGCCGGACCCGCCGAGGACGTCCCCCTGGAGATCTGGCTGCACCTGGCGATCTACGCGGCGCGCCCGGACATAGGCGCGATCTGCCGGGGCCACCCGCCCGCCGCGGTGCGCTGGGGCACCGGGGACACCGCCCTCCCCGCCCTGCACGGCCTCGGCCTCATGGCCGGACGCCGGGTACCCGTCCACGACGACGCGCTGCTCGTCTCCACACCCGAAAGAGGCACGGCGGCGGCCCGAAGCCTCGGCACGAACACATCGCTCCTCCTACGCGGCAACGGCGCCCTCGCCGTCGGCGCGGACCCGGTCGAAGCGGCCACCCGCCTGTACGCCCTGGAGGACCGCGCCCGAGCCGCCCTGACCCCGGGCCCGGCATCCCACCCCCTCCCCGACGCCGTCTGGGACGAGCGCGCCGCAGACAGCACAGCCGAACTACCCCGCGCCCGCCGCTGGTTCGCCCACCACTACGGCACCCCGGAGCCCGAAGCTTGACCACGCCAGACACCGGCCACAGCCGAGCACCAGCCGCAGCCGAGTACCGAGGGCCATCGGGCGCTGGCCGCAGTCAGGTGCTGGCGGCGGTCAGGCACCTGGTCACGGTCGGGTACCGGCCGTGGTCGGGTGCTGGCGGCAGTTTGGCGCCGGATGCGGTCGGGTGCCGGTGGCGGTCGGGCGTCTGGGTGCGGCCGGGTGTTGGCCGCGGTCAGGTGCTGGCGACGGTCAGTACCGGCTGCGGTTGGGTGCCGGCGGCAGTTTGGTGCCAAATGCGGTCGGGTGCCGGTGGCGGTCGGGTATTTGGGTGCGGCCGGGCACTGGGCGCGGTCGGGTGCCGGGTGCATCACCACCGTAAGAGTGCGAGAACGAGTCGCGGACAGCGAGAACGAGTCGCCGTGAGAAGTGAAGGAGTATCGATGTTGAACAACCTCGTGCCGACGGCGACGATGAGCGATGCCGAACTGGAGTCCTATCGGGACAGGTTCGCCGCGCGTCTGTCTCAGACCGTCCCGGGTCGCAAGGAGCTCGTCGTCTCGGCGGCTGAAGGCTGTACGCTGCGTGCCGCTGACGGCAGGGTCTATCTCGACATGACGTCGGGGATCGCGGTGGCGAATGTCGGGCACTCGCGTCAGGAGGTCGTCGAGGCCGTCCAGGAGCAGATGACCCGCTACGCCCACGTCAATGTCTACGGCAGGTTCGTGGTCCCCGAGCAGGTGGAGATCGCCGAACGGCTGGTGCGGGCCGTCGGCGGCGTCCTGGACACCGTGTATCTGACCTCGTCGGGTGCCGAGTCGACCGAGTGCGCGCTGAAGCTCGCCCGCAAGCACACGGGGCGGCCCAAGTTCGTCGCCATGGAGCGCGCCTATCACGGCCGTACCTTCGGCGCGCTGTCGGTGAGCTGGCGCGAGCAGTGGCGTACCCCGTTCGAGCCGCTGCTGCCGGAGGTGGAGTTCGTCCCGTTCGATGATCTGGAGGCGGCCGCCCCGGCGATCGCCGCGCGGGCCGCCGCGGTGATCATAG
>JAFACJ010000847.1 GCA_023425615.1 Actinomycetes bacterium | reverse complement strand
TGTGGGACCCGCGCTCGTCGATCCCCGCGGTGGGTCGGGGGTGGCGCTGCGCGGTGATCGCCCCCGCGACGGCGGGCGCCATGCCGAATCTGACGACCTGGAGCGGCAGCCGGGCGAGCCGGACGGGCGGAATCGGCGCCAGGATCCCCGTGTCGCGGATCACCCGGGCGGTTCCGGTGGCGAGGGCCATGGCTTCACGCAGATCGGGCACCGGGTCACACTCCTGTCGTGTCGTCGCGAGGGCGGCTCTACGTCACCATTCCATTCTCACCCTGCCAGAGGGTTGGCGACCGTCACGTAACCGGCTGCCCGGTCAGCCGCGCGATTCCACCGGGCGAGGAGGTTGGCCTTGGCCGGGAGCGGCGCCCCGTCCAGGACCTCGCGCATCCTCCGGTACCCGGCGAACTCCTCCAGGAGCCGTGCCGCCGTCTTCCACAGGACGGGTTCGCAGTCCGGTTCCCGGTCGGCCAGGGCCGCCGCCAGTTCGGCCAGGTGGTTGACGAACAGGCAGTACGCGACGCGGTTCCAGCCGCGTTCTTCGCTGTAGGAGACCGCTTCGCGGGCCCGCTGGGGCAGACCGTCCAGCTCCCATCCGGGTAGCAGTTTGGTGCCCTCCAGGTCGCGGAAGATGGCGCGTACGGGGACGCCGTCCGGGCCGTGCACGATCAGGACGTTCTGTAGGTGGGGCTCCAGCACCACTCCGTGTTCGAAGAACAGGCGCAGTACGGGCAGCGCCACGGCCTGTACGTAGGACTCCCAGTAGACGACGGGGTCGGGATCGGTGGGCAGGAACTCTCCGTACGGGTCGGCGAGGGCCGCCGCCAGCACGGCGTCGCCGGGTGCCCCTTCCCGCAGGATCACCCCCAGGCCCTCGTACAGTGCCCGGTCGGCCAGCGCGACGGTCCGGTAGGCGGGTTCGCCGAGCAGCCCGTCACCCAGGAGAGGCTTCAGCAATCTGGTCAGTACGGGCGCGGCGGCCAGTTCGTACCAGGAGTTCTTCCGCACGCAGTTGGTGATGCGTACGTCCAGGCTGAACTTGGCGAACACCCCGGAGGCGGGGGCGAAGACCGTCCGTACCGAGGACGTAGGCACCACTTCGGAGCCCTCGCCGAGGTCATGGAGCAGCCCGCTCTCCAGGGCGCGGCGCAGCAGGGGACGGTCGCGCAGCAACCGCCACTGCCAGGGATGGACGGGCAGGACATCCGGTTCGGCCAGCGCGGAGAAGTCGCCTTCACCCGTCAGAAGCTCCGGCGCTACCCGCAGCAGCCGCAGCGGGAAACGCGCACCCGTCTCCGGCGCGTACGGCAGCCAGGCGGACGGGGAGCCCTGCCGTGACTTGGGCGAGGGGTGGAAGCGGTGGCCGGTGCGCAACGACTGCTCCGAAGCCAGCAGAGGCTCCTGCGGATGGTCGCCGCGGGCGCGGTGGAAGACGCTCATCGCCTCGTGGCTGGAAGCGACCTGCTGGAGGAACTCGGGATTGTCGGTGCCGGTGCTGCACGTCAGCTCCGCGGCGACCAGTTCGGCGACCTCCCGCCAGCCGACATCGCAGCCGCCCGCGGTGAACGGACCGGCCAGGCGGGGCGACAGGCCGTGCGCCGGACGGGCCAGCCGGGCGGTGACGGTGGTGTGCGCCAGGTCGATGGCGAGCCGGTCGCCGTCGTCGCGCACCCGCCCGGCGGGTCCGCTGACCTCGCGGACCAGGCAGTTGAGCAGGGCCACGGCGGTCGCCTCGGCCGCGGAGTCCACGCTGTCGGAATCGGCCAGCCCGGTTCCCCCCGAGAGCCTGGTCGAGGTCAGCGGCACGGAATCTCCCTGAGGTAGTTGGGGCCCGGCGGGCCGTAGTGTTTGTTGATGTCGGCGGCGCCCGTCCGCGCCTTGGGCACGAGCGTCCCGGCGGTGAGCATCGCCTTGGTGGGCAGCCGGTCGGCGTCGAGCGTGCGGGCCCGCAGGAACGGGTCGGAGACCGCCTCGTCCAGCCGGTCGCGGACGAGCGCGAGCGCCGGCCTCAGCGGCAGCAGCCCGCGTTCGGCGAGCCCGAAGGCCAGCGCCCCCGCGCACAGGTGCAGGGTGATGGTGACGAAGACCCGCGCCCGCGCCTCCCGGTCCCCGACCATCCGGGGGTCCTCGAAGTCCCCCTCGGACAGCAGGGCGCCGTCGTTGTCCTTCAGGACGAGCTCCAGACGCGGTGTGACGGCCGCGTTCTGCTGGTGGGCTTCCAGTGCGATCCCGTACTTCTCGAAGAGCGCCACGTTCCATGCGAACAGCACCCGTAGGTAGCCGCTGAAGAACTCCGCGACGCCTTCGGAGCCTCCTGCCAGCTCTTCTATGACGTAAGGCCCCTCCGGAGTACGGGCCAGCAGCGCCGCTACGGGGACGGAATCGGGGACGGGCATCCTGCGTACGAGGAAACCCAGGTAGGGGTCGTGTGCGTGCCCGTACGTCTGCTCGTCCGCGAGCAGGACGGGCAGATGTTCGTCAGCGGCGATACGCGACAGGAGCGCTTGGACGCGCGCTCCGTCCACCAACGTCCCGGGCTTGATGGAGCGGACGTTGCGGCTGCCGAGAGTGCTGGTGGGAAGCGGCACCTTCACGTGCTCGAACGACGTCACCGCCACCGTACGCATCGACAGCGTCGGCCGCACCTGAAGGTGAGACGCCGGGGCTTGGACGATCCCACGGGCCGCCGTCAGCGGATGGACGGGGAACGGCGTCACCCCGTCGGGAAGGCCCAACTCGGCCGGGTCAGGCCACCAGGACGGCAGTTCCCCGGCCAGGACGGGTTCCCGTACTCCCGTCCACCTAAGGGCGAAGGAGGGCTGGTACTCCGGCGCGTAACGCCGCAGTTCCCCCTCGGACAGCCCGAGCCTGCACCGGCCCAGCGGATGGACCGGATGCCCGAGCCGGGCGGCCAGGGCGTCGTGGCGTCCGGGACCGGGCCGCACCCGGGGCAGCACGGCCCGTTCGGCGGCCAGCGCCTCTCGGCACTCCCGCTCGAACGTCTCCAAGTCGTCTCCCGGTGCGGCCGCCTGGCGCAGAAGCCCACCGAGCCGGGTGAGGCCCACGCCTCCGACGATCCGATCATCGGCGAGAAACCCATCCCTCTCCACCCGTACGCCCTCTACCGGCCAAGGGACGTAACCCTCGCGGACGAGCGCCGACAGCACCCGGGCCGCGAACTCCTCGTCAGTCAATGGACCAGGCCCGTGCCCGCCGGAACTCCGCGAGCGCGCCCTCCACCGCGGCGCGGTCGGGCCCCACCACCTGGACCGTCCCCAGGTAATCGCGGTTGGTGTGGGTGAGGGCGATGACGTCGCCGGCGGAGCGCTGCGGACGGTAGGTGATGGTCGCCGTGCCGTGCCGCGTCACGCCAGGTTCCGGTGCGGCGTTGAGTACTCCGGAGCGGTCGGCGATGAGGTAGTCGACCGTCGCCTCCGCGGTCGCGGAAGGCTCGAACACGGGCGGTTCACCCAGATGCGTCAGCAGGATGTCGGTGAACAAGTCGCGTCCCAGCAGTTCGGAGAGCAGGAAATCGCAGTGGTCTCCGATGACGCGGTAGTTGACCTCGACGATTCGGGCACGTCCCCCTTGGACGATGAACTCGGTGTGGCAGGCGCCGAAACCGACGCCGAGGGCCTGGAGTTGTGCCAGCACTTGCGGTGTCTCAGGTGGGGGAGGAGCCCAGTCCAGCCGTTCTTCGATGAAGTACGGCTCGGGGGAGACCGTCGTGTGGAAGGACCCCAGCACCTGTCCGTTCAACGTCTCCAGGGTGTGCAGTTCTCCCCGCAGGTACTCTTCGGCGACCATGGGACGCCGGGGGGCGGGGAGCACGGCCAGTTCGTCGGGAGAACGGACGAGGACGACGTCCTCGCTGGCGACGCCTTCACGGGGCTTGACCACCAGCGGGTAGGGCGCGTCGTCGGGCACCGGGAACGGGGAGGACCACACGTCACCGAGGTGGGCGCGCATCAGGTGCTTGTTCTTGCAGCGGAGAGCCGCCTTCCAGTCCTTGCCCGGCAGCCCGTAGAACTCGGCTGCGAGCGCGGTGGCGGCCTGTAGGTGGTCGCTGTTGGAGAAGTAGGCGTCAGGGCGTCCCGCATGGACGATCTCGCGGTAGTCGGTGACGTCGCAGGCGATGACGGGATGTCCTCGATGCTCGTCGGGCCGGTCGGTGAGTATCGTGACGTCCAGCCCGAGCCGTTCGGCCGCGGGCAGGAAACCGCGGCTCACCGAGTCCGTGGCCTTGCCCACGACGAAGAAAACCTTCACCCGTTCCCCCTCTTAGGTAAGCCTTTCCTAACACTAGCGAGAGGGGATCGGAGAACGTGGGATATTGGCGCGATGGATCTCGTGGCTCGTTGGACGGACCTGGTCGGCGCGGAGACCCGCGGGCTGGGTGAGGAACTGGTCGGACGCTACGCCGAGCCCCACCGGCGCTACCACACGCTCGCACACCTGGAGGCGGTCCTCGACCTCGTCGACGAGTTCGCCGGAGAGGCAGACGACCCCGACCTCGTCCGCCTCGCCGCGTGGTTCCACGACGCGGTCTACGACCCGCAGCGCGACGACAACGAGGAACGCAGCGCCGTCCTCGCCGAACGGATGCTCGCCGACACCTCACTGGAGCCCGCGCGGGCCCAGGAAGTGGCGCGGCTCGTGCGCATGACCAAGA
>JAFACJ010000833.1 GCA_023425615.1 Actinomycetes bacterium | reverse complement strand
GTCCAGGTGGAAGCGGGCGTGGACGCGCAGGTACTCGCCGTAGTGGGCGAGGAAGGCGCGGACCGCCTCGTCGGCGCGGCTCAGGTCGTCGTGGAGGCGCTGGACGGCTGCCAGGTTCTCGAAGTCGCGGGCTGCCTGGTCGACCAGGCTCTCGTCGACGGGGGTGAGGCCGGCGGTCAGGGTGGCGGAGACCTTCGCCGGGTCGAGGTCCTTGGCCAGGAGGGGGCGGCGCAGCGCCAGGAGGAGGTCGAGCAACTGGTTGTAGCGTTCGCGGCCCAGCCCGAACAGGCGGTTGTCGACGAGTTCCCGGTATTCGGTGGCCGTCTTGGCGTGGGCTCCGGGTTCCAGTGACTCGCGGAGCCTGCGTTCGGTGAGCGGGCGGCCGTCCGCCGCGAGCAGGCCGAAGTCCACGCCAAGCCGCCTGGACGTCACGTAGAAGGATGTGATGACCCCGTCGCGGTGCCGGTGGGCGCGCAGGCCGATCACCAGCGTGACCGTCTCCCCGGAGGGGGCGAGGAACTCCATCCAGACGTAGCCGTGCTCGGATTCCTGCCCCCGGTAGAGCAGGTTCGACTTCATGGTGCGGTTGTCGCCGGAGAACGGGTCGAGGCGCCGCGCGTCGGCGACCCCGTCGAGGACGAACGGGAACAGCACTTCCAGCGCCTTGGTCTTGCCCGAGCCGTTGTGCCCGCGCAGCACCAGCCTTCCGTCGGCGAAGACGAACTCCTCGTCGACGTAGTCCCACAGGTTGATCACTCCCGCGCGCGAGGGCTTGAAGCGGGTCATGCGGGCGTCTCCTCCAGGCTGAGCTGCCCCCGCGCGGGGAGGGCGAGGGTGATGTTGCGGTAACGGAAGGCGGCGGGAAGCACCAGGGCGCCGCCGGGCATGGGACGCAGCAGCCGCAGTTCGGCGAGGAAAGCCACCGCCGCGTCGAGCAGCCCGCCCGGGTCGGCCTGCCAGGCGCTGGTGAACGACGAGGCGCCGAATTCCGCGTACAGTTCGGCGACGATCCGCTCCAGCCGTTCCCGCGGCACGAACCACAGCTCCACGGGCTCGGCGGCGGAGGGGGAGGCTCCGAAGGCGTACGGCGGCTCCGGCGGCGTCCAGGCCAGCCCCGCGACGACGCCCTGCGCGGGCAGCGCCGCGTCGATCCGGCCGAGCACCCCCGCGGCCGACGCCTCTTCGGCGGGAACGACGAACATGCCGGCCTCGGCGGACGCGTCCGGCGAGGAGGCCCCCGCGGACGGCGCGGAGGCGGGAAGCCTGTGGAGAGCCCCTTCTTCCACCAGGTCGGCGATCGCGGCCAGAAGAAGACCGGCCGCCCGGTTCACGGCACCGCCCTGGCCGGGGAAAGGGCGGTCGGTGAAGCGGCCGGAGACGTCGGCGAGCAGGATGCCCTCGGCGCGCTGCTCGACGGTCAGGCCGGTGAGGCACGCCACCTCCTCGGCGGCGCGGGGCAGCACTTCGGCCAGTTCGTGACGCACCTCGGCGAAGTAGACGACGGGCTGTTCGACGAGCAGGCGGCGCGCCTCACGCATGACGTCGGGCATGCCGGTGTGCAGAAGGCCGGCGGCGCTCGTCAGGTGCTGGACGGGGCGTGCGGGCTTGAACAGGGCGGTGCAGACCTCATGGTCGATGTCGTAGAGCGCGTCGCCGGTGCGGTCGTCGCGGGTCCAGGACTCCAGGGAGCCGTCCGACAGGCGCAGCGCCTCGTGGTCGACGAGCCAGTCGATGGCGTCGACGAGCGCCGCCTTGTGCGCGGCCACGGTCGGCTCGAAGCCCAGTCCTTCGATCGCGTTGGCCATCGGGGTGACGAGCCGGACGAGGTCGGCGAGGCTGATCTCCACCCGGGAGCGCTGGAACGTCGCCAGCACCAGGCACAGGTACGCCAGCCGCCTGCGGTCGAACGGCCGCCGGTTGCGCGCGAACAGCTGCCTCTGCGTGGTGTCGAAGGCGTCGAGGCGCCGCACCAGCCGCACCAGGTGCGTCGTGGCGATCAGCTGGTAGCCGAACAGTTCGCGCAGGTCGCGGGTGAGCCTGTCGGACCAGGGCAGCACCTGGTCGAGCACGCCGGGCCGCGGGCGCGTCGCGGTGATCAGATCCCTGGTCAGCACCTGCCGGACGGCCCGCTGGTAGTCGCCCAGGTCGGTGGGTTCGACGCCGGTGGGTTCCACTCAGCCGACCTCCAGTCTGAATCCGGGAAGGTGAAGCGTGCCCGCCTCGGTACGCACCGTAGACCCCGCCTCTGACGGAATGAGCCGGAGTTCCACCGCGTCGTCGGCTCCGGCACCGTGCGCGACACGTCCCGCCACGACCGTCCGCGCCTCCAGCGCCCTGGTCAGCAGCCTGAGGACGACCCTGGCCTCGGCCTCGTCGAGCACCCGGTCGTGGGCGCCGCGGCGGGCCAGCGACGCCGCCGCCCGCTTGTCCACGGACCGCTGTTCGGCCTGCGACTTGCGCAGCTCCGCCCGGATCCCCCGGTTGACCTTCACCGGCTGCGGAAGCCCCGGAGTCGGCGCCTTGCCCGTCCGGAAAAGGCTGATCGACAGCTCGATGCCCGGCGCGTCCCACCAACTGGCGCGCGGGGAGATCTGCTCGTCGTCATCGTGCGCGCCGCCCAGGTGCCGTGCGGAGCGCAGGTTGAACGCCGCGGCCATCAGGGCGTGCGCCGCGTCGTCGTCAGGCGTGTGGAAGACCCATTCGGCCAGGTGGCGCAGTTGTGTGGAGCGGTTGACGCCTCCGCGCTGCGCCTCGGTGATCTGCCTCAGCAGCGCGATGACGGCCGATACCGCCGTGCGAGTCGCTTCACGCAGGTCCACGGCCTTGCCGCCGTGCGGGGAGAACCACTCGCGCAACGCCGTCCAGCGGCGCTGCCAGTCCTCCATCTTCTCGCTCATGCGCAGGAAAAGCCGCTCGTCGGCGTCCGCGGCACGTGACAGAAGCGTGTAGACGCCCGTCGCCTCCACCTCTTGAACGGCTTCGGCGAGCCGGGGAAGGTACCTGTCGAGCTCCGCCATGAAGTCGCTCATGTGGGTGAGCAGAGCGTTCTTGTAAGCGAGGAACGTCTCCGCGGACGCGTCCGTGGAGCGGATGATCTCGCCCAGAGTGACGTGGAACTGCGCCGACCTGCGTGCCATGTCCTCCATGGCGGCGTCAAGGCGGCTGATCCGCCGGTACACCTGGTCCCTGTCTCCGGTGCGGTTGGCGACGGCCAGCGCCCGCAGGTCGTCGAGGACGTCGGAGAACACGAGCCGGGAGAGGTTGGCGTCCCTGACCCTGGCCGCCAGGACCTGTTCGACGGCCGTGTAGGCGCGGTAGCCCAGTTCGCTGAACTGGTAGACCGACTGGCGGTTGCGGTAGCGGGCCAGGCTCCCCGCCCGCGAGGCGTCCTCCAGCCGGTGGACGACGCCGTCCTCGGCCAGCGCGTCCAGTCTGTCGCGCAGGCTCCGCTCGTCGAGCCTGCCGCGCGCCGTCTCCCCCAGGACGTCCTCGTGCACGGCGGCGAGCTCGTCCAGCGCCGCCGCGACCTGCTCGGCGGGCACTCGCACCTGGTGCACCGACCGGAGCCTGTCCAGGGCGCGCAGCACCCACAGATACGCCAGATGGTCGTCACGCCGTGTGAAGTTGAAGAGACGGAACCGCTCACTGATCGCGAGTTCGTCCAGATCAAGCGCACCTCGGGCTTCCACCCGTCAAGGGTGCACCATCTCGGCACCTGCCCGAGCCGTGTGAGGGCAGGCTGTCTCCCGAGCCTGTGGGCAAGGCGGGAGTGTCGGTGCCGGATGGGAGGGTGGGGCCATGGATCAGCGGATGCTGGGGAAGGTACGGGCGCTGCTGCAGAAGGCGGAGTCGACGGAGTTTCCGCAGGAGGCCGAGGCGCTCACGGCGCGGGCGCAGGAGTTGATCGCCCGCTACAACCTCGACGAGGCGCTGCTGGAGGCCGGGCTCGGCGGGGTGCGCCCGGACGGGCGGCCGGTCGCCGTCGTCAACCCCTACGCGGGCCCCAAGGCGATGCTGCTGCACGTCGTGGCCGAGGCCAACCGCTGCCGGTCGGTGTGGCACCGCGAGCGCGGCGAGGCCACGGTGCTGGGCTTCCCCTCCGACCTGGTCGCGGTGGAACTGCTGTTCACCTCCCTGCTGGTGCAGGCGACGTCGGCGATGCTCCAGGCCGGCAGCCGCCAGGACGCTGCGGGCCGCTCCCGGACGAAGTCCTTCCGCCACTCCTTCCTGTCCGCGTACGCGCTGCGCATCGGCGAACGCCTGAAAGAGGCGACGGCGCGCGCGGTCGACGAGAGCGCGTCGGCCGACCTGAGCCCGGTCCTCGCCTCCCGCAACGCGGCGGTCGAACGCTCCGTCGCCGAGCTCTTCCCCCGGCTGCGGCGCTATCGCGGGGGCGCCCCCACCAACACCGACGGCTGGCTGCGCGGCCGCGCTGCCGCCGACCGGGCGGCCCTGGGCCACGGCGAGCTGCCTCAGCAGCCCGCCGAGGAGAGGAGGAGCTGACGGCGGACCGGAACGCGTCAGGGGTCAGGACCGGCGGAGCTTCCATTCGGTCTTGGAGCGCAGATCGGCCTGCCTGACCG
>JAFACJ010001040.1 GCA_023425615.1 Actinomycetes bacterium | reverse complement strand
CGCATGCACCGCGCGAACTCCACCCTCCGGTCCAGGGTCGCCGGGTCGTCGAGGTCGGGCAGGACCCCCGCCGACTCCAGCACCGCCGCGCACTTGTCCAGCGCCTTCTCGAACCTGCCGCGGTTCTCGGGTGTGACGTCGAAGTCCGGCCTCTGCCCCGGCACCGGGTCGGCCACGTCCACGCCCTCCGCCCGCATGCACTGGGCGAACTTCACGAAGGCGTCCTCCTTGGACGGCGACGCCGAGGCGCTCGCCGAGGGGCCGGCCGTGGCCGTGCCCTCCACGCTGGCCACGGAGGGGCCTTCCGACCCGCCACCGCAGGAGCAGACGAGGGCGAGCGCACCCGCCGCCAGACATACGCGGATCTTCCACATGAGAGAGTCCCTTTCCCGTGCCTTCGGCCGTCGGATCGTGACCCATCTCAGGGGAAGGAGGATTAACGCAGTATTAGCCGCCTCGCTTATCCGGGTTTAACCCTCCGTCCGGCACCCTGGCCGGGCCACCGATCACAGGGGAGTCCTCATGCGGGTCCTGATCGTCGAAGACGAGGAGATCCTTGCCGAAGCGATCGCCGAGGGGCTGCGGGAGGAGGCCATCGCCGCCGACGTCGTCGGGGACGGCGAGGCCGCCCTGGAACTGGCATCCCACACCGACTACGACGTGGTGATCCTGGATCGCGACCTGCCGGTGCTGCACGGCGACGACGTCTGCCGCGCGCTGGCGTCAGCCCGGCACCCGTCGCGGATCCTCATGCTCACCGCCGCCCGCGAGGTCGGGGCGCGCATCGAGGGGCTGTCCCTGGGCGCCGACGACTACCTGGGCAAGCCCTTCGTCTTCGGGGAGCTCGTCGCCCGGGTGCGGGCGCTGGCCCGCCGCACCGCGCCGCCGCTGCCGCCGGTGCTGGAACGCGCCGGGATCCGGCTCGACCCGCACACCCGCACCGCCACCCGTGACGGACGGCCGCTGCGCCTCACCCGCAAGGAGTTCGCCGTCCTGGAGGAGCTGCTGCGCGCCGACGGCGGGGTGGTGAGCGCCGAGGACCTGCTCGAGCGGGCCTGGGATGAGAACATCGACCCGTTCAGCAACATCGTCCGGGTGGCGGTGGCCACCCTGCGCCGCAAACTCGGCACGCCTCCCGTCATCCACACCGTCACCGGAGCGGGGTACCGGCTGTGCGACTGAGCGTCCGGACCCGGCTGACCCTGCTCTACGCCGGGCTCTTCCTGGCCATGAGCGCACTCCTCGTCGCGCTGACCTATCTGCGGGTGGCCCGCGCCATCGGCGAGGGCTTCTCCCCCGGCGACATCCTGCTGAAGCTCGCCCCCCGGATGGCGGCCTCGGGCACCGACCCCACGACGCTGCCCGCGGCCGAACGCGCCGCCTGGTTCCAGCAGGAGTTCGCCGACCTGGTCGCCGAGGAGCGGCAGAAGGTGCTCGGCAGGCTCATCCGCGACTCCCTCTTCCTGTTCGCGCTCTTCGCGCTGGTGGCGGTCCTGCTCGGGCACTTCGTGGCGGGCCGCACCCTGCGGCCCCTGAAGCGGATGACGGCGACCGCGCGCCGCCTGTCCGACAGCACGCTGCACGAGCGGATCGCGCTGGACGGCCCGAACGACGAGATCAAGGACCTCGCCGACACCTTCGACGCCATGCTCGACCGGCTGCACCGCGCCTTCGACGCCCAGCGGCGGTTCGTCGCCAACGCCGGGCACGAGCTGCGCACCCCGCTGACCGTCAACCGCACCGTCCTCGAAGTGGCGCTGGCCCGTGCCGCCACGCCCGAGGAGACGAAGGTCCTGGCGCACACCCTGCTGGCCACGACCGCACGGCACGAACGGCTGGTCGAGGGGCTGCTCCTGCTGGCCACCTCGGAGAACGAGCCGCGCGAACGGCACCCGGTCGACCTGTCCGAGCTGGCCGCCGCCGCCCTGGACGCCGTGGACGTGCCGGCGGAGCTCACCGTGACCGCCGACCTCTCCCCCGCGCCGTCCTCGGGGGAGCCCGTCCTGCTGGAGAGGTGCCTGGTCAACCTGCTGGAGAACGCCGCCAGGTACAACGAGCCCGGCGGCAGGATCTGGCTGCGCACCTGGCGGGAGGAGGGGAACGCCCTGGCCCGGGTGGAGAACACCGGCCCGTTCGTGCCCGACCACGCCCTGGAGCTGATCTACGAGCCGTTCCGGCGGCACCGGCCCGACCGCACCGGCTCGGCCGAGGGCACGGGCCTCGGGCTGTCCATCGTCCGGTCGGTCGTCCGCGTCCACGGCGGCTCCATCAGCACCGCCTCCCGGCCTTCGGGCGGGCTCTCCATCACCCTGTGCCTGCCCTCACCTGCCGGTGAACTCCTCGTGGACGGGGGCGGCCGCCAGGTCCAGTGACTCCGGTTCGGACCAGAAGGTGACACGGCCCTCCGGGCTGCGGACGCGGCCCGAGCCCAGGCCCTCCAGCCAGCGGTAGACGACCTTGCCGGTGGCGTTCCTGGGCAGCTCGGGGATGAAGACGACGTCGCGGGGCACGGCGTAGCGGGCGATCCGCTCGCGGACGTACTCGCGCACCGCGTCCTCGTCGAGGCCGGCTCCGGGGCGCAGGACGAGGTAGGCGGCGAGGCGCTGGCCGTACTCGGGGTCCTTGACGCCGGTGACGGCGACCTCCAGCACCTGCGGGAGGAGCGCCAGGGCGTCCTCCACCTCGCGCGGCACCACGTTCTCCCCGCCGGAGACGACCATGCCGTCCTGGCGTCCGTCCACGTACAGCAGGCCCCTGGCGTCGAGGTGGCCGAGGTCGCCGGTGGACAGCAGCCCGTCCCGCACCTCCGTGGGGTCGCCGCTGGTGTAGCCCTCGAAGGAGTTCTCGTTGCCGGCGAAGACACGGCCGATGGTGGCGCGCGGAAGCCGCTCGCCCTCGTGGCCGAGGATCGCCAGGGACGTGCCGCGCGGGGGGCGTCCGGCGGTGCCGGGGTTGATCCGCAGCTCCCTGGGCCCGGCGATGCTGACCCAGCTCACCTCGGTGGAGCCGTAGACGTTGTACAGGCGGTCGCCGAAGGCGTCCATGAACCGGTGCGCCAGGTCGCCGGGCAGGGCCGAGCCGCTGAGCGCCGCCACGCGCAGGCTCCGGGTGTCGTAGCCCTCCCGCACGTCGGCGGGCAGCTCCATCATGCGCTGGACCATCACCGGGACGGTGAACAGCGCGCATCTGCGCCATCTGCCCAGTTCGGCGAGGGTCTGCTCGGGGTCGAACCGGCGGTGCAGCACGAGCGTGGCACGCAGGCCCAGGCCGATCTGCAGCGCGGCGAAGCCCCACATGTGGAAGACCGGGGCGTCCACCACGAACGTGTGCCTGCCGCGCAGCGGGATCCGCGACAGGATCGAGCCCAGCGGCCCCAGGCCCGGCCTCGGCCTGCGGCGGGCGCCCTTGGGCCGGCCCCCGGTGCCGGAGCTCAGCATGATGATCCTGCCGTCGGAGTGCGGCGGTTCGGCGGCCCCGCGCGGCGCCTGCTCGATGAGCCGCTCCAGCACCGCTCCCCCGGCGATCGGGACGTCGGCCCACACGATCGATTTGCGCAGCGGGGGCGGGCAGGAGGCCAGCAGCGCGGCGAACTCCGCGTCGCACACCAGCAGGTCGGGCCGGAACTCCGTGAGGACCGAGCGCAGCTGTCCCGGGCCCGAACCGGTGTTGAGCAAGATGGTCTCGGTCCCGCGCTTGGCGCAGGCGATGAGGATCTCCACCATGGCCCGGTGGTTGCGGCACAGCACGCCCACCCGGGGCCGGGGGCCGCTCACCGGCAGGGCGGCGGCCAGCCGGTCGGTGCGCTCGTCCAGTTCGGCGTAGCTGATCGAGCCGAGGTCGTCGATGATCGCGACCTTGCGCGGCTGGACCAGCGCCGCCGCCTTGACCAGACCGCCGAGCGTGGTGCCCCAGCGGTTGAGGACGCCGATGAGGCGCAGTGCCCGCAGGGGGCGGCCGGGGTGCAGCACTCCGGAGGCGAAGAGCACGAAGAACAGATCGACGGAATGTCCCAACCGCTGCCGGAATCCCGGCCGGTAAGCAGGTCTCGCGTGGACCACCGCGACCTCCCCGTGACTTTACGCCACGGTAACCACGCGTGGCGTACGCCACAAGTGGCCATAACCGAAAACACCGGGGATTCTTCTCCCGATGTCAGTGATTACTGACTAGTAACATAGTCTGTTACCGGCGGGTAGCCTCGTCGGATCCGAGCCTTGAAGCCAGAGGAGACACGATCGTGCCTCGTATCGCACGTGATGTCGTATTCGTCGACGGCGTCCGCACGCCGTTCGGCAAGGCGGGGCCCAAGGGCCTGTACGCCGAGACCCGCGCCGACGACCTCGTCGTCCGCGCCATCCGTGAACTCATCCGGCGCAACCCGGCCCTGCCGCCCGAGCGGGTGGACGAGGTCTCCATCGCCGCCACCACCCAGATCGGGGACCAGGGGCTGACCATCGGCCGCTCCGCCGCGGTACTGGCCGGGCTGCCCAAGACGGTCCCCGGCTACGCCATCGACCGCATGTGCGCGGGCGCGATGACCGCCGTCACCACCACCGCCTCCGGCATCGCCTTCGGCGCCTACGACGTCGTCATCGCCGGCGGCGTCGAGCACATGGGCCGCCACCCCATGGGCGAGGGCGTCGACCCCAACCCGCGGTTCCTCGCCGACCAGCTCGTCGACCCGTCCGCGCTGGTCATGGGCCTGACCGCGGAGAACCTGCACGACCGCTACCCCGAGATCACCAAGGAGCGCTGCGACGCCTACGCCGTGCGCTCCCAGGAGAAGGTCGCCGCCGCCTACGCCGCCGGCCGGATCCAGCAGGACCTGGTGCCGACCGCGATCCGCTCGGCCGACAGGGGCTGGGGCCTGGCCACCGCCGACGAGCCGCCGCGTCCGGGCACCACGGTCGCCGACCTCGCCAAGCTCAAGACCCCGTTCCGCGTCGCGGGCAACGTGACGGCGGGCAACGCCGCCGGGCTCAACGACGGCGCCACCGCCTGCCTGCTCATGGCCGAGGACGTCGCCGCCGAACTCGGCCTCACGCCCAAGATGCGCCTCGTCGACTTCTCCTTCGCCGGGGTCGAGCCCGAGGTCATGGGCATCGGGCCCGTACCGGCCACCGAGAGGCTGCTGGCCCGCACCGGCCTGTCCATCGAGGACATCGGCCTCCTGGAGATCAACGAGGCGTTCGCCGTCCAGGTCCTCGCCTTCCTCGACCACTTCAAGATCGACGACGATGACCCGAGGGTCAACCCGTGGGGCGGCGCGATCGCCATCGGCCACCCGCTGGCGTCCTCGGGGGTGCGGCTGATGACCCAGCTCGCCCGCCACTTCGCCGAGCGGCACGACGTCCGCTACGGCCTCACCACCATGTGCGTCGGCATGGGCATGGGCGGCAGCGTTCTCTGGGAGAACCCGAACTGGGAAGGCGCGCAGTGACCGGCATCGAGACCTGGCGCTCGCGGCTCGCGGGCGAGGACCGCGACACCGACGAGGTCATCACGAAGGCGCTCGTCCATGACGTCGAGCTCCCCTTCGGCGCGGGCAGGCTCGCGCTGATCACCCTGGACAACGGCTTCGACCACACCAAGCCCAACACCTTCGGGCCGCACGGCCTGCTCGCCCTGAACGACGCGATCGACTCCGTCGCCGGGCGCGACGACATCGTCGCGGTGGGCGTCACCGGCAAGCCCTTCATCTTCGCCGTGGGCGCCGACCTCAAGGGCCTTCCCGGGCTCAAGGACCGCGACGAGGCCGAGCTCATCGCCCGGCTCGGGCACGAGGTGTTCCGGCGGCTCGGCGAACTGGAGGTCCCCTCCTTCGCCTACTACAACGGCGCGGCCATGGGCGGCGGCGTCGAGGTCGGCCTGCACTGCGCCTACCGCACCGTCTCGCGCGGCGTCCCGGCGTTCTCCCTGCCCGAGACGTTCCTCGGCCTGGTGCCCGGCTGGGGCGGCACCTACCTGCTGCCCCGCCTCATCGGCGCGGAGAAGGCGCTCAAGCTCATCATCGACAACCCCCTGGCGCAGAACCGCGCCATCAAGGGCCAGCAGGTCTTCGACCTGGGCATCGCCGACGCGATCTTCGACACCGCCGACTTCCTCGAGGAGTCGCTGGCCTGGACCGCCCGGGTGCTGAACGGCGAGACCAAGGTCGAGCGTCACGAGGTGGACACGGGCAAGGCATGGGACGACGCGGTCGACATGGCCGGGTTCGTCCTGGAAGGCCGGCTGCACGGCTCGGCCCCCGCGCCCGTCCGCGCGCTCGACCTCGTCCGCGAGGCGCGCCACCGCACCCGCGACGAGGGCTTCGCCGCCGAGGACGAGGCGCTCGCCGACCTCATCATGTCCGACGAACTGCGGGCCGGCCTGTACGCCTTCGACCTCACCCAGAAGCGCGCCAAGCGGCCCGCGGGCGCCCCCGACAAGTCACTCGCCCGCAAGGTGTCCAAGGTCGGCGTCGTGGGCGCCGGTCTCATGGCCGGACAGCTCGCGCTGCTGTTCGCCCAGCGCCTGGAGGTACCGGTCGTCATGACCGACCTGGACCAGGAGCGGCTGGACAAGGGCGTCGCCTACGCCCACGGCGAGATCGACAAGCTCCAGGCCAGGGGCCGGATCAACGGCGACCGGGCGAGCCGGCTCAAGCGCCTGATCACCGGCTCGCTCACCAAGGACGCCTTCGCCGACGCCGACTTCGTCATCGAGGCGGTCTTCGAGGAGATGTCGGTCAAGCAGCGGGTGTTCGCCGAGGTCGAGGCGGTGGTCTCGCCCGAGTGCGTGCTGGCGACCAACACCTCCTCCCTGTCGGTCGGCGAGATGGCCGGCGGCCTCGAGCACCCCGAGCGCGTCGTCGGCTTCCACTTCTTCAACCCGGTCGCGGTGCTGCCGCTGCTGGAGATCGTGCGCGCCGACCGCACCGACGATGTGGCTCTCGCCACCGCGTTCGCCGTCGGCAGGCAGCTGAAGAAGTCCTGCGTGCTGGTCAAGGACGCCCCGGCGTTCGTGGTCAACCGGATCCTGCTGCGCCTGCTCGCCGAGATCGTCGGCGCGGTGGAGGAGGGCACCCCGATCGAGACGGCCGAGCGCGCCGCGCAGCCGCTGGGCCTGCCGATGAGCCCGTTCACCCTGCTGGGCCTGGTCGGCCCGGCGATCGCGCTGCACGTCAACGAGACGCTCCACGCCGCCTTCCCCGAGCGGTTCCCCGTCTCGGAGAAGTTCCGCCGCTTCGTCGCGTCCGGCAAGAGCGGCGTCTACCTGCCGGACTTCACCCTCGACCCCGAGGCCGTGGAGATCTTCAGCGGCGGCGGCGATCCGTCCACCGAAGAGCAGGTGCTCACCCGCGCGGTCGAGGGACTGGCCCAGGAGATACGCCTTATGCTGGAGGAAGGCGTCGTCGCAGCACCCGAGGACATCGACCTGTGTCTGCTGCTGGGCGCCGGATATCCCTTCCATCTGGGAGGCATCACCCCGTATCTGGACCGGACTGGAATTTCCGAGAAGGTGACCGGGAACCGATTCCTCGCCCCGGGCGTTGCATCAGTGGGATAGGGGATATTCCGAAGGACCGGCCGGGCGCGGGACTGGGGGGTTACCGGCCCGGCTAACGGGAGGCGTCCCGTGTCTTCCCGGACACGGGACGCTTTTCCGTTCCCGCGGCACCAC
>JAFACJ010000809.1 GCA_023425615.1 Actinomycetes bacterium | reverse complement strand
GGCCGGGTCTTCACCCGCGCCCAGCTGCTGCAGGAGGTCTGGGGCTACGACTACTTCGGCGGCACCCGCACCGTGGACGTCCACGTGCGGCGCCTGCGTGCCAAGCTCGGCGCCGAGTACGAGTCGCTCATCGGCACCGTGCGCAACGTCGGCTACCGCTTCGTCCCCGACCACCGGGGCGACCAGGAAGAGGCTCTGGCCGCGCGGCCTTGAGGCCGCGCCGCGGGAGTGGAACGTTCCTACTCACCAGTAGGAACGTGCCGGACAGAAGAACAGCCCCCGCGCGCAGGGCGCAGGGGCTGTTCTCGCCGTCTCCTTCGGATCAGCCGATCGTGATCCGGTCGGTGGCCGGGGGCGCCACCGGGGAGTTGGCGGTCAGGTAGGCGGTGAAGGCGTCCAGGTCGATCGGGCCGCTCCACAGGCCGGTGCCCTGGGTGAAGACCGAGAAGCCGTCGCCGCCGCCGACGAGGAAGTTGTTGGCGGCAACGCGGTAGGTGCCTGCCTCCGTGATCGGCTCGCCGCCGACCTTGATCTGCGACACCCGGTCACCGAAGGCGTTGCCCGGGGTGAGCGCGTAGGTCAGCGACGCCGACGGCTGGAGCACCGCCGTGCGCGCGGCCGTCCACTGCTGCTCCAGCAGCGCGTCGAGCTGCGCCCCGGTCAGCGTCACCACCTGCATGAGGTTGCTGAACGGCTGGACGGCGAAGGCCTCGCCGTAGGTGACGACGCCGTCCGGCGCGTAGGTCAGGTCGGCCCGCACGCCGCCGGGGTTCATCAGCGCGATCTGCGCGCCGCCCTCGCCCTTGGTCGCCGCGAGCTGGGAGTCGGCGATCAGGTCGCCCAGCGGTGTCTCCCCCGAGGGCGCCGCGGTCCGCATCAGATCGGCGGTGATCTCGCCGACCTTCTTGTTCGCGACGCCCGCGACCCTGTCCTTCCAGGTCTGGATGAACGTCTGGGTGTCGTCGTCCGGGATGATCGTGCGGGTGACGACGTGGTTGTCGATCGCCACCGACGAGCGGACGACGTCACCGGACCTGGCGTCGATCTTCAGATCCACCTGGGAGATGACCCGCCCGAACGAACCGCCCTGGCTGTAGAGCCGCGGCCTGCCCGCCGGGTCGGTCACCTGGCAGACGTACGCCTGGTGGGAGTGCCCGGAGAGGATCAGGTCGATCTCCGGGTCCACCTTGGTGGCGATCTCGGTGCCCGCGCCGGGGCTGCCGTCGGGGTCGGCGGTGGTGCTGCACGTGTCGGGCGACCGGCCCGCGGTGACGTTGTCGCCCTCGTGCACCAGCAGGACCTGTGCCTTCACGCCCAGCAGGCTGAGCAGCTCCGAGCCGAACTCCGCCGACTCGACGACGCCCGTGAACCGCAGGCCCTTGATCCCCGAGGCGGTGACGATGGTCGGCGTCGTCTCGGTGACGGCGCCGATGAACCCGATCTTCTCGCCGTTCATCTCGCGGATCGCGATCGGCGGCAGCGCCGGGATCCCGTACCGGGCCAGGAGCTTCTTCAGCCGCCCCGGAGGCACCTTGTCGAGGATCTTGTTGCCGGGCAGGTCCGGCACCTTCGTGGCGCCCTCCAGAAGCACGTTGGCGCCCAGGTAGGTGTACTTCGCGCCCTTCCACCTCCCCGCGGGCGAGTCGCCGTCGACGGGGTGCGATCCGCCCTTGATGATCCGCTTGAGCTCGCCGTATCCCTCGTCGAACTCGTGGTTGCCCACCGCCGAGGCGGTGATCCCGAGGTTCCCGAGGAACTCGACGCTGGGCTCGTCGTGGTAGGCGGCCGAGATCAGCGGCGAGGCGCCGATGAGGTCGCCCTGCGCGACCTTGAGGGTGTTCTCGTCGGTGAGCTGCTTCATCCAGGCCGCGACGTAGGCGGCGCCGCCGGCCTCCACGGTGTTGCCGTTCTCATCGACGAACCGCCCGGAGGAGCCGGTGGGGGGTTCGAGGTTCCCGTGGAAGTCGTTGAGCGCCAGCAGGCGGACCGGGACGGTCTTCTCCTTGTCGGGCTTGGCCGAGGCCGCCGGCGCCGCCGCGAGCAGCGCGGTGGCCACCGCTCCGGCGAACACGGCCTTCGTAAGATTTCGAGGCATTCGCTCAGTCCTTGACAGGTCCGGTGGGGGCAGGAGGATCCACAGGCACCCTAGAGACTTGACGTCATACGTGTCACTGGGTAAAAAGCGAAAAAATCTCGCCTCCGGATCCCGGGGCGTTGTGATCTCCTCCCATTGACCGTGCACCTAAGCTGGTGGTCCATGGGCTCTGTGCACGATTTGTCCCCCGAACAGTCAGCCGACGTTCTCCGGCTCGCCGCCGAGGCCGCCGAGAACGACGGGGTGGAGGCGCTGTCCGAGCAGACGCTGCTGAGCGTCAGGCACGGAGGAGGCGAACATCATCTGCGCTATGAGGACGGTCGGCTCGTCGGCTACGCCCATGGCGACGGGGAGGGCGCCGAGGTCGTGGTGGACCCCGGCTTCCGGCGGCGGGGCATCGGGCGGAAGCTGGTCTCCGCGCTGCTGGAGGCAGACGAGGGGATCCGGGTCTGGGCGCACGGGGATCTGCCCGGCGCCGCCGAACTCGCCGCGGGCCTCGGCATGGCGCCGGTGCGGACGCTGCTGCAGATGCGCCGCCCGCTGACCGGCGAACTGCCGGTGATGCGGATCCACGCAGGGTTCACGCTGCGCACCTTCGAGCCGCGCGACGCAGAGGCGTGGCTGCGGCTCAACAGGCTGACCTTCGCCGACCACCCCGAGCAGGGCCAGTGGACGGAGGAGGACCTGCGGCTGCGGCTGGCCGAGCCGTGGTTCGACCCCAAGGGCTTCTTCCTCGCCTGCAAGGACGACCGGCTGGTCGGCTTCCACTGGACGAAGGTGCACCCCGACGGCATCGGCGAGGTCTACGTCGTGGGCGTCGACCCCTCGGCGCAGGGCGTCGGGCTCGGCCGGACGCTGACCCTGGCGGGGCTGCACCATCTGAAGTCCCTGGGCCTGGAGACGGTGCTGCTCTACGTCGACGGGGAGAACACCTCGGCCGTACGGCTGTATGAGTCGCTGGGCTTCACGCGTTACCGCGCGGATGTCATGTACGGTCGCTGATCAGCGTCGTTAACCTCGTGGCCATGCCGAATCGGGATGTTCTTCGCGAGGCGGCCCAGCGCTGTTCATTCCTCGTTCACCTGGACCGCTCCGAGCCGTTCACCTGGGCTTCCTACCGTCGGGTGCAGACGGTGGCCCCACCTCCCTGACCAAGCACGGGGTTCACCGCACCGATCAGGAGGAACACCCCGTGAAGAACGGCATCCGGCTGTCCGCCCTCGGCGGCGTCATCCTCGCCGGCGCCCTGGCCCTCAGCGCCTGCGGCTCCGACGACAACACCGACGCCAGCGACACCTCCACCCAGAACAAGGGTGACTGCGTCGAGGCCAAGGTGAACGCCGCGGGCTCCAGCGCGCAGAAGAACGCGATGGACGAGTGGATCAAGGGCTACACCGCCACCTGCGCCGGTGCCACCCTGAACTACAACCCTAGCGGCTCGGGCGCGGGCATCGAGGCGTTCACCGCCGGCCAGGCCGCCTTCGCCGGCTCGGACTCCGCGCTCAAGCCCGAAGAGGTCGAGCCCGCCAAGCAGCGGTGCAAGGGCGGCACCCCGCTGAACCTGCCGATGGTCGTCGGCCCGGTCGCGGTCGCCTACAACCTGGAGGGCGTGGACGGCCTCCAGCTGTCCCCCACCACCCTGGCGAGCATCTTCGCGGGCAAGATCACCACCTGGAACGACCCGGCGATCGCCAAGGACAACCCCGGCGCCAAGCTCCCCGGTGACAAGATCACCACGGTGCACCGCGCCGATGAGTCGGGCACCACCGACAACTTCACCAAGTACCTCACCGCCGTCGCCCCCGACATCTGGAAGTTCGAGGGCGGCAAGCTGTGGACCGCCCCCGGCGGCCAGGGCGGCACCAAGTCCGACGGCGTCACCACCCTCATCAAGCAGTCCAAGGGCTCCATCGGCTACATCGAGATGTCCTTCGCCGAGAACGCCGGGCTGTCCACCGCCAAGATCCAGAACGGCGCCGGCGAGTTCACCGAGCTGTCCGCCGACACCGCCTCCAAGACCCTGGCCGGCGCCCAGATCGTCGGTTCGGGCAACGACCTCGCGCTGAAGATCGACTACAGCACCAAGACGCCCGGCGCCTACCCGATCGTCCTGGTCACCTACGAGATCGCCTGCGAGAGCGGCCTGGAGGGCGACGAGGGCAAGTTCGTCAAGTCCTTCCTCACCTACACCGCCTCGGAGCAGGGCCAGAACGCCCTGAAGGGCCTGGGCTACGCCCCGATCCCCACCGAACTGGCCACCAAGGTCCGCGCGTCCGTCGCCGCCATCAAGTAACGAACCGGGTACGGCCCTGAACGGCGAGCACCACCCGCGCCCCGTCGTCCGGTCGGACGGCGGGGCCAGGCCCGGTTCCGGGCCCAACGCAAGACGACCCGAGGGAGGAGCTGGGGTGACCAGCATCGACGACGTCCGGGCGCGGACCGCCGGGAAGCAGCGGCAACGGCGCGCGATGAGCACCGGTCGGCGGGGCGACCGGATCTTCAGCACGGCTGCCCTGGGTTCCGGGGTGTTCGTGCTGGTGATCATGGCGGCCATCGCCGCGTTCCTGGTCTGGAAGGCCATCCCGGCGCTCCAGGACAACGAGGGCAATTTCTTCACCGACACCGAGTGGAACGCCAACGCCACGCCGCCGCGGTTCGGCGTGGCCCAGCTCGCCTTCGGCACCATCATGTCGGCCGGCCTGGCGCTGCTCATGGCGACGCCGGTGGCGATCGGCATCGCCCTGTTCATCGCCTTCTACGCCCCGCGCAGGCTCGCGGACGGACTGGGCTTCGTGGTGGACCTGCTGGCCGCCGTCCCCCGCATCATCTACGGTCTGTGGGGCCTGCACTTCCTGGTGGTCAACTCCCAGGGCGTGGTGGACTTCCTGAACGGCGCGCTCGGCTGGATCCCGCTGTTCGCCGGCGACAGCGTCGGCGGCCAGTCGATCTTCATCGGCTCGGTGGTGCTGGCGATCATGATCCTGCCGATCATCTCCTCGATCACCCGCGAGGTCTTCCTCCAGGTGCCCGGGTCGCACATCGAGGCGGCGCAGGCGCTGGGCGCCACCCGCTGGGAGACCATCAGGCTGTCGGTGCTGCCCTACGGCCGCTCCGGCATGATCAGCGCGATGATGCTCGGCCTGGGCCGCGCCCTCGGCGAGACCGTCGCGATCGCCCTGGTGCTGTCCACGGTCGCCGGCATCAACTGGCACATCCTGGAGCCCGGCGGCAACACCTTCGCCGCCAACATCGTCCGCACCTTCGGCGAGTCCGGCGCCACCGGACGCAGCGCCCTGATCGCCTCGGGTCTGGTGCTGTTCGTCATCACCATGGTCGTCAACATGGCGGCACGGGCGATCGTCGCCCGGCGTAAGGAGTTCGTGTGAGCGCTCCGACCCTGAAGACCCGGCACGGGCTGCCCTCCGGAGGCGGCATCCCCGCGACCTCGGGCGCGCGCAAGTTCAAGGACAACCTCGTCCTCATCGCGGTGTACGTGGCCTTCGCCCTCGCCGTCATCCCGCTGGCGAGCGTCCTGTACAAGATCATCAGCCAGGGCGTGCAGGTCCTCAGCGCCGACTTCTTCCTCAAGTCGATGAACGGCATCGGCGGGCGCGACGCCGGGGGCGGCATCTACCACTCGCTGATCGGCACCCTGGAGCAGGTCGCCCTGGCCAGCGCGATGTCCATCCCGATCGCGGTGCTGACCGCCGTCTACCTGGTGGAGTACGGCAAGGGCAACCGGCTGTCGAAGGTCATCAGCTTCTTCGTCGACGTCATGACGGGCATCCC
>JAFACJ010000707.1 GCA_023425615.1 Actinomycetes bacterium | reverse complement strand
ACGACGGGGGAGGGGCAGTGATGGCGAACGAGGGGCTCTGGACGGTTCGGGACGTGTCGGCGTACCTGCGGGTGCCGCAGGAGACGCTGTACCGCTGGCGCAAGGTCAAGTACGGTCCGCCGGCGGCTCGGGTCGGCCGTCACCTGCGGTACGAACCGGAAGCGGTCCGCTCCTGGGTACGTGAACAGGCGGCGGCCTGATGGGACACGTGGAGGATCGCTGGTACAAGACGCTGCGTCACCCGGGCGGGCGACGGGAGCGGGTCAAGACGGAACTGTTCGGCAAGGGCCTGCGCTACCGGGTTCGCTACATCGGCCCGGATGGCAAGGAACGCAAGAAGTCGTTCCCGGACCGGGCCAAGCGTGAGGCTGAGGCATTCCTCGTCTCGACCGAATCGGACAAGCTACGCGGCACGTACGTCGACCCGGTCGCCGGTCGGATGACCTTCGCCGAGTACGCCGAAACCTGGCTACGGACGCGCTCCTTCGACGAGTCGACCAGGGAGAGCAGCGAGTTTCGGGTACGCAAGCACCTGCTGCCGTTCTTCGGTTCCAAGAAGCTGGCCGAGATCAAGCCGGGCCACATCCGGGCATGGGACGCGGACATGGTTGGCAAGCTGGCTCCGGCGACCCGGGCCGTGGTCTTCGCCCACCTGCGGACCATCCTCGGCGCGGCGGTCGATGACGAGCGGATCGCCAAGAACCCCTGTTCGGCAAAATCGGTCAAGCCTCCGCGACCAGTGCAGCGTCGGGTGGTGCCGTGGCGGTACGAACAGGTTTCGGCAATCCGTGGTGGCCTTGCCCAGCGGTACCGCCCGATGGTCGACCTGGGCGCGGGCTGCGGTCTGCGGCAGGGCGAAATTCTCGGCCTCGGGGTCGACGACATCGACTTCGACACGGGCTGGGTGCACGTCTGTCGTCAGGTCAAACTCGTCCGTTCCCGGCTGGTCTTTGGGCTGCCCAAGAACGATCGGGACCGCCGGATACCGCTGCCCGACTCCGTCGCCCAGGTGCTGAAGCAGCACGTCGACGACTTCGCTCCGGTGTCGCTCACCCTGCCGTGGGAGGACCCGGCCACCGACGAGCGGGTGACGGTGCCGCTGCTGTTCACCACCACCCGGCGGGGCGCGATCAACCGGCGCACCTTCGACAACAAGAGCTGGCGACCCGCTGTCGTGGCGGCCGGCATCGCGCCGACCCGAGCCACCGGGATGCACGCCCTCCGCCACTTCTACGCCTCGTCGCTGCTCGACGCGGGCGAGAGCATTAAGGCGCTCGCATCCTACCTCGGGCACGCCGATCCCGGATTCACCCTCCGGGTTTATACGCATCTGATGCCAGCGAGCGAGGAACGCACTCGCAATGCGATCGACGATTTATTTCGTGGAAGCTAGAGCAAGCGTCACGACATGTCTCGACCCGGCAGCAGGACGGCGTTACCCTGGGTCAATAGGTTGTCTCGTTGCTTTGACTCTAGGGGAGCTTCCGAATGGATCACGGCGACTTCTTGAAGGCGTGGCCGACCTATGATGACAACTCCCTTAGAGGTGACATCGGGATGGCATTCCTAAAGCTGGCGGTCTCGAAGGGTTTGGGATGGGCGTTTCGGGATAAGCCGCAGGTTGACTTGGGAATTGATGGTGAGCTTGAAGTGCGGGACGAAGATAAAAAGACCCGTGGCAGGCTTGTGTCAGTGCAGGTTAAGTGCGGCAGGTCCTTTTTCCGCGCTGAGACCGAAAGGGGCTACCAATATCGTCCGAAGCCGGAGCACCTCAACTATTGGCTCAATTACTCAACGCCGGTAATCCTAGTTCTTGTAGACGATGAGCGGGGCGTTTGTTTCTGGGAGCACGTACACCCTAAAAACCTCTTCTCTGTTGGGGGCGTCAACATCATCGAGGTGCCGAAGAGTCAGACTGTAGATGCGGATAATCGGTGGCTGCTGGACCGAGTTGCTCGCGGGGTTCAGCAGCTTGAGATCGTGCGGTCGATATTCAAGGTGTGGTTGGCGGAGTCGACGTTCTTCGAGGCGAGATGGAACAATGACCTGCAAACTCCTCGCGATTTCCATGGCTATGCGGTTTTTTGTGACACGCTCCGTGAGTCCGACATTACCTGTGCTGACGTGGTTCTTGGTCGACCGCAGATTGACCCGGAAGAAGTCGAGGAGATGTTGTCTCTTGCGAGGCGCAACTACGTGGAGGCTAGTTTGTACGCATGCACTCCTCGGGTTGGTGTCTGGAAGTGCTGATGCATTGCGTCGAGAGAACTTGCCGATTCCGCCCAAGAATTCGGTCCTTGGCATGGTGGTCGAATATGTGCCCCTGCTCTTGAGTGAAGATTGGAGTATGGGGCTTGAGGAGGTTGACGAAGATGGGAATCCAATCGAGGGTGAAATAGAGATGATGCTTTTAAATAAGAACTCGGTTGCTGATCGGGACACGAATCGCCAAATACGTAGCGCTAATCGCCTCTGGGGGGTGTTGTAGGCAACTTGGGGGTTCGACCTCTGGCGTCTGTCGTTCAGTCGGCGCAGGCGAGGCTCACGCCCTGGAGACGCCCTAGAAGTTGCGAGCAGCAGTGTTTTCCCAGTTGACGGAGGGGTTCGCCTCCAGAATCCGGCGTACAGGTCGACTCGTCCGTCGCCCACCAGCTCAGAGCCCCGATCAAGCTTCCTGATGCTTGGCCTGGCGACCGGGGGACCCGTCGAAGGGTCCAGGTCTGTATGGTGTGCCGATGTCGCGGGTCAATCAGTTCCAGGTCACCTTCGACTGCGCGGAGCCGGAGCGGGTCGCGCGGTTCTGGTGCGAGGTGTTGGGCTACGTCGTACCGCCGCCGCCTGACGGGTTCGCCACCTGGGAGGACTACGAGCGGACGCTGCCGCCGGAGGATCAGGGGTCGTGGTCCGCGTGCGTCGACCCCACGGGTGTGGGCCCGCGGCTGTATTTCCAGCGGGTTCCCGAAGGCAAGGTCGTCAAGAATCGGCTGCACCTCGACGTGCGGGTCGGTACGGGGCTGGTAGGTGAAGAGCGCCTGGCCGTGCTTGAGGCCGAGTGTGCGCGACTGGTCGCGCTCGGTGCGGTGCGGGTGCGGCTCCTGCGTGCCGATGGTGTCAACGAGTCGTGCCTGGTGATGCAGGACGTCGAGGGCAACGAGTTCTGTCTCGACTGAGGCCGCGGATCACTCCTGCGGGGTGGCCTCGTGCCCCGGCAGGCCATGGGTACGCCGCCGCTGCTTCATCTCCGCCTCGTAGACGTGCCGGCGACCACCGGCCAGCGTGTCCCGGGCGTACCGTTCGACGTCCTGGAAGGTGGCGTAGTAGCCGTCGTCGAACTCCTCCATGATCTGGAAGGTCCAGCGGCCGGGTAGCACGTTGCGGCCCAACAGTTCGTGCTCGACCCGGTCGGCGACGGCGTCGTGTCCCGCCGCGCGAAGGAGCTGCACCACCCGGTCCAGGGTCAGATCCGCTCCGCCCACCAGCTGGTGCGCCGAGTAGAGATGTCCGCGTACCCGGTGGATGGTCTCCAGGGCCTTGCTCAGCTCGCCGAGGGCCTCGACGGTGGTGTCGTCGACACCAGCCGGGCGGGAGTGCTCGTCGTCCACCGACCTGTCGTCACGTGCCATGGCCGGTCAGTACCCACGCTCGCGTCCACCACGCACGACGCGCCGCCGGGTTTGCAAAGGGCGGCACCGCGTACTCCGAACAGGCGAGCGCACCGCCGTCGCGCAGCGAGGAACACGCGGGCGGGGAGCCGCGTGGCGTACGCGATGGCGGTGCGCTCGGTCAGGGGGCCGCTTCGGCGCCGGGGGTGCCGCTGACCTGGGCGAGCAATCTCGCACGAGAGTGGCACACGTTTCGTGGCGTCGGTACGCCGAGCAGCGCGAACGGACTGAGCGGGCGATCCGGGTCGGCCGCCGGGCTGGTCGAGTTCGTCGCTGCGGCGGATGCCTGGTGACTCACATCGCTGCTACCTACTCCATCCGTGAGCTGGCACGTTCGGCAGGGATGATCTGCAATCGGGCCTCGGCAAGGTGAGGATGGGCGACCCCCGGCCCCGACCCGACCGGACCGGACCGGACCGGGCACAGCATGTCGGGTCGGCGGACGCGGCGCGGCCATAGCTTGGATCGCACAGGGGAGGGAGACCCGGGTGCTGGAGCGGCTCAACCAGGCGATGGACCATCTCGAACGGCATCTCGACCGGCCGGTCGAGATGGCCGAGCTGGCGCGGATCGCGGTCACGTCGGAGTACCACTTCCGGCGGCTGTTCTCCGCGCTGGCCGGCATGCCGTTGTCCGAGTACGTGCGCCGCCGTCGGCTCACCATGGCGGCGGCCGAGGTGCTCGCGGGGGAGCGCACCCTGCTCGACATCGCGGTCCGCTGGGGGTACGGCTCGACCGAGGCGTTCGCCCGTGCGTTCAAGGCCGTGCACGCCGTCGGTCCGGGCGAGGCCCGGCGTACGAAGTGCACGTTGCACGCCCAGCCCCGGGTGTCCTTCCGACTCATCGTCGAAGGGAGCAGCAGTATGCGATACCGCATCGTGCGGAAGGACGCGTTCCACCTGGTCGGACGCAAGGCCCGGGTGCCGCTGGTGCACGAGGGGATGAACCCGGCG
>JAFACJ010000665.1 GCA_023425615.1 Actinomycetes bacterium | reverse complement strand
ACCGGGGCTCGGTCGAGAGAGGCGGCGACGCTGGCCAGCGGATCGGCAAGGCGGCGCACCTCGAATGGCGGGGCAGGCTGACGGTGGAGCTCAGCCAAGAGGAGACCCAGCTCGGCATCGGCCACGTCACTGTGATCCGCAACGTCCTCTAGCTGCCACACCGAAACCGTATGATCATTAATCAGCCACGGCTGATCGGACACTGACGCAGGTCGAACCATCGGGTAGCCGCGATCGGCCAGCCACCGCGTGACCCGCAGAGACCCGGCCACCCGCTCGTAGGCCGTCGTGCTGCCCGCGACCCGCACCAGCAGCCGCCGTGCCGAGACCTTAAACGAGGTATTGCTGTGCCGGTGCAGCAACTCGACCTCATCCGAGCTCACGCCGAGACGGCGGCACGCCTCCTCCAGAACCGCCCGCGTCTCCCTGCCGAGGACTCTGTCGACCATACGGGGTTCCTTACCCCTTGAGCGTCGGCCAACGGGCTCCTGGCAGCGTCCTGAACCTCCTGACAGCAGGCAGCGTACGACGAGGACGCAGCGCGATAGTCACATCCGCCGTCCTTGAGGACCGGCGGGGTGTCGGCGTTGGTGCACGCGGATTCAGCGTGGTCGAGGCTCTTCGCGTGTTTCGAAGGTCGGGGGTGAGCCCTCGGCGCGGTAGAAGAACTTCCCGCCGTTCATCTCAGTGCCCAACGCTCGGTAGAAGGCGAGGGCGCCCTCGTTGTCGGTGTCGGTCGTCCACTCCACGCGGCTGCATCCGTGTTCGGCGGCCAGATCGAACAAGCCGCGCATGAGAAGTCGACCGACGCCGGTCTGACGGTGGGCGAGGGCGACGTACAACTCTTTGAGGTAGAGGGAGCGGGTCAGGCCGACAGCAGGCCACAGGAACGAGTACGCGGCGAAACCAGCCAGGTCTGTGCCTTCCCACGCCAGCAATGCGGTTCCGGCGGGGACGGGGCCGAACAGCGCCTCGTCGATCTGGCGTCGGCGAACATCGGGAGGGTCGAAGTCGGTGGCACCGTAGAAGGCGTCCATCTCCTTCAGCAGTCGTTCGATCGCGTCGAGGTCGGTGGGAGTCGCTGGTTTCAGGTCGGTCAACGCGCTGTCCTGTCGTCGGCGGTCAGCATGAGCAGGTCCTGGAGTTCCCGCGTGGCTGGGAGCGCGCGCTGAGTTCTGGGGAGGGCGTCCATAATCTCGTGGCCGCGGGTGGTGATGATGCCAGCGCGCCGCTGGTCACTCAGGCCCGACAGGACGTCGATCGCGTACGCCACCGCCGAAGCGGGGTCGCCGTCCTGGGCGATGCAGCTTGCGCGGTCGAGGCGGGTCAGGGCTCGGTCCATGAAGTCGCTGACAGGGTAGAGGGCAAGGGCGCGGTCTTGGGCGGTTCGGGCGGCGGCGGTGTGGCCGAGACGGGTCAGGGCGTTGCCCTCGTGGAACCTGAGTTGTGCTTCGTCGTACCCGAACGCCGAGGGGATGGTGCAGGAGGAATCCAGACGTCCGAGGCCGCTCTCGGCCCGGTCGAGCGCGGCACGAGCGGCGGGTGCATCGTGGCGGACGGCGTGTGCGCGGGCCTCCAGGGCCGCGGCCAGGA
The DNA here is from genome assembly GCA_023425615.1 of Actinomycetes bacterium. Lineage (GTDB taxonomy): Bacteria > Actinomycetota > Actinomycetes > Streptosporangiales > Streptosporangiaceae > Actinocorallia. The sequence goes on along the minus strand of JAFACJ010000665.1, from coordinate 1,756 downwards.
CAGCGCCGACGCACGGGGTCTGTGTGGCTGCCTGAGCCTGCCGGGCCACGGTGACGGCCTCGGTCATATCCTCAGCGTAGAAGTGCCCGTACGCCTCCTGGGCCAGCACCCACGCACAGGTGAGCGGGTCGCCTGCCTCCCGGGCGGCGGTGCGCGCGGTCCGTGCCCATCCGCGAAATGCCTGCCGGTTGTCGAGCTTGATCAAAGTAAGGCACACCAGGCCGGCCATCTGGGCGACAACGCGGGCGAGGCGGCGGAGCGTCGAGGCCGAACCGGAGCGGACGAGTACACGCTGCAACTCGGCCAGGTCTCCGGTCAAGTCAGCCAAGAGCAGGACGGCGGGCCGCTCTCTGGTCGCCTGCCCATGCCGTAGGACGATGCGCTCCCAGTCGTCTAGAACGTCATTGCTCAACGCGCCGACGGTGAGGGCGTCGATCAGGTCATGGCGGACCTGCTCGGTGAAGTCGGCCGCCCGCACGACCCCGGCCCGCTCCACTGGGAACAGCTCTTCGACGCTGAGCCCGAACGCTGTCGCATACGCCCCCTGCCGCAGTTCGTCAGGTAGGTGTTCCCCTCTCTCCCATCGCCGGACCTGCCGGACCAGGGACTCCACAGGCGGGTACTCCTCACCGATTGCCGTGTGGAGCTGACGTGCCATCTCATGCTTCGACCATCCTCGGCGCTCCCGTTCGCCTGTGAGCCGGGCCGCCCATCCTGGTGGATCTTGGTCCATGCGTGCACCTCGCGTCGACCGGACACCATCCGGACAACCAGGTGTCCGGGTACCTGTCCGCCATTGTGACCCTGCCGTGAGGACATGCACAGGCGATCAACTGAACGCGACCTATCCGCTACCGAGGGAGTCGCGATGGCGCACGCGCATGAGAACGGCGGTGTCTGCACATGGGACCTCACCAGAACCAACGGCGTACGGGATCTGCGGGGTTGGACTCGTGACGGCTGAAGTGATCGAGCCCACCCCGTGGGGAGTGTCCTATCGCGAGTACGGCCTGGACTTCCCCGCCGAGCCCGAGAGCGTGTTCGTGGTGCGGGCCAACGTCCGCGCGACGTGCTCCGTCTGGCGGGTCCCCCAGGAAGCCACCGACACGATGACGCTGCTGGCCTCGGAGACCGTCACCAACGCCATCGCCGTCAGCCCGGGTGAGGTGCTGCGCTTCACGCTCCGGCGGGTGCTGGGCTACCTGTACTTCGACTGCCTCGACTACCACCCCGTCATCCCCCTCACGCCGTCCATGCCCGGCGACGGGGAGCTCAGCGGCCGGGGCCTCGCCCTGACCGAGGAGCTCTCCTCCTCCTACGGGTGGAAGCGGCTGCCGCAGGCGCAGGGGAAGATCCGCTGGTTCACGCTGGCCGTCGAGTGACCGGCGCGTCCCCTCAAGTGGGACGCGGAGGACATCCACCGGCACGACATCCGGCGGGCCTCTCCCGCCCGCCTCTCAACCGAAAGGACAAGAACGCCATGCCTTGGGCCGATGTGATCGCCGGAGCGGTCATCCTGATCCTGGCCACCGCCGCCTGCGGCAACCCCCTGCGGGGCCGTCACCGCTCCCCCTGGGAACGGATGTTCGACCACGCCCCCGACCGTCCCCGCGCCGAAGCGTGGCCCGAGATCTGGGGCTACTCCCACGACACCGGCGGCCCCCTTCCCCGCCGGCGCTCCCCCGACCGGCGCAGGAAGACCGGCTAGAGACCCCCTGCGGCCAGGCCCCGCCCGGCCCGTCCGCAGGGCGCCGGG
>JAFACJ010000585.1 GCA_023425615.1 Actinomycetes bacterium | reverse complement strand
GGGTCAGTCGGTGAACGACGGGGGGCGTGACTCCTTGCGGGCGCGGACTGATTCCTCGAAGTTGCGGGTGGTCAGGCGGACGTAGAGCTGGGCGGTGCCCTCGTGTTCCAGGTGGGACTGGAGGCTGCCCGCGTCGAGGCTGGACCAGAGCATGCGCTTGGTCAGTTCCACGCCCACGCGGCTGTAGGCGGCGATGCGTTCGGCCAGGGTGTAGGCGGTGGCCAGGAGGGTCTCGGGTGCGACGGTATGGGAGACCAGGCCGATGCGTTCGGCCTCCTCGGCTGTCACGTCTCGGCCCGAGAGCATGATCTCGAAGGCGCGGGAGGAGCCGATGGCGCGGGGGAGCAGGTAGGACAGGCCCAGTTCGGCGGCGGTGAGGCCGTTGTTGATGCCGGCGGCGCGGAAGAGGGCGTCGTGTGAGGCGATGCGGATGTCGGTGGCCAGGGACAGGCACAGGCCGCCGCCGATCGCCGGGCCGTTGATCGCCCCGATGACGGGCTGGTGGGCCCGGCGGAGGGAGAGGATCACGTCGTCGAGCAGTTCCATGGAGCGGCGTGCGATGGACGGGATCGTCAGCCCGTCGATGTCGGGGACGACGCCGGGGCTCTCCAGGTCGGCGCCCGAGCAGAAACCCCGGCCCGCCCCGGTGAGGACGATGACGCGCACGCCGTTGTCGCGGCTGACCCGCTCGATCGTCTCCCGGAGGGGGATCATGACGTCGAAGGCCATGGCGTTCATCCGCTCGGGGCGGTTCAGGGTGATCAGTGCGACGCCGTCACGCGGCCGGTCCAGCAGCACGAAGTCCATGGCAGCGAAACTAGAACATGTTCTATAAATTTCTCAAGGTGCTCGCTCCCGGCGGGCTCAGCGCCGGTCGCGCCAGGCGGCCTGGAGCGCGTCGATCTCCTCCTGGTCGAGGTCGACGAGCAGGTCCGAGGCGGTGAAGCCGCCGGCGTGCTCGTCACGGGCGTGGAGGGCGAGGCCGGTCAGGGCGGTGGTGAGGGCGTCGGCGAGGGTGCGGACGCCGGGCTCGGAGAAGAGCGCCTCGGGCCAGGTCCAGGTGACGGTGAGGGTGGGGCCCTCGGGCCGGTCATGGGTGACGGCGGTGACCTCCAGGGCGTGGGACATCGGCATGCGGGGGTCCTCGCCGGCCGGCAGCGGCTCGGGGGCGGGGCTCCAGTCGGCGTCGGACGCCGCGACGCGGCCCAGGTAGTTGAAGGCGATCTGGGCACGCGGCAGGTCGGCCAGCTCCTCGGCGGTCTCCTCGTTGAGGTGGCGCAGGAGGCCGTGGCCGATGCCGTTGTCGGGGACACGGCGGAGCCGCTCCTTGACGGCCTTCAGGGCGCGGCCCACGGCGGGGCCGCCGGTCGCGACCTCCTGCCAGTCGGCGGGCCCCGGGTCCAGGCGGACGGGGTACAGGCTGGTGAACCAGCCGACGGTGCGGGACAGGTCGACGCCGGAGACGATCTCCTCGCGGCCGTGGCCTTCCAGGTCCAGCAGGATGCCGGTGCCGCGGCCTCCTCGGGCGCGCCGCCAGTGGGAGACGGCGAGGGACAGGCCGGTCAGCAGCACGTCGTCGACCCGGGCGTGGAAGGCGGCGGGAAGGGCGGTCAGCAGCGGCTCGGTCGTCTCCGGAGGCAGCGAGACCGACAGGTGCCGGGCGGTGGCCGCGGTGTCCGCCGCCGGATCGAGCGCGCGGGAGCCGAGCCGGGGGTTGGGCCCCTCGGCGAGGTCGAACCAGGTGTCGAGTTCGGAGGCGCGGCCGGGGTCGGCGGCCTCGGCCGTGAGCTTCTGCGCCCAGCGCCGGAACGACGTGGGAACGGGCGCCAGCGGCGCGTCCGAAGCCCACGCGGAGACCAGGTCGGGCAGCAGGATCCGCCAGGACACGCCGTCCACGGCCAGGTGGTGGACCATCACCAGCAGCCGTCCCCGCGCGTCGGGCCCGGCGTCGAACCAGACGAGCCGGGCGAGCGGTCCCGCCTCGGGGTCGAGCCGTGCCGCCGCGGCCAGCGCCTCGGCTTCGATCGTCGCCTCGTCGGCGCCCTCGACCCGGTGGACGAGCCCCTCGGCGGAGACGTCGCCGACGGGACGCACGACGGGCTGCCCGTCCTCCAGGCGCAGCCGCAGCATGTCGTGGTGGTCGATGACGGTCTGGAGGGCGTGGGTCAGCCGGTCGGCGCCCAGGGCGGGCGGCACGCGCAGCAGCACGGACTGCTGGAAGCCGGGGGCGTCGCGGAGATCGCCGACGCGTTCCCGCAGCCAGGCGACGATCGGGGTGAGCGGCACGGGGCCGATCCCCGCGCCCGGCGGCTCCTCCTCCACACGGTCGTCCTCGCCCACCGGACGGGCGGCCCTGGCCAGCTCCGCGACCGTGCGGAGCTGGAACACCTCGCGCGGGGTGATGGACAGACCCGACTGGCGTGCCCGCGAGACGAGCTGGATGGCGATGATCGAGTCGCCGCCCAGGTCGAAGAAGGCGTCGTCGGCACCGACACGGGGGAGCCCGAGGACCTCGGCGAACAGGGAGGCGAGGATCTCCTCGTTCTCGGTGCCCGGTTCCCGCCCCGCGCCGACGGGCGCCGCCGGAGCGGGAAGCGCGCGCCGGTCGAGCTTGCCGTTGGCGGTGAGCGGCAGCGCCTCCAAAGCAACGAACGCGGCGGGAACCATGTAATCGGGCAGATCACGACCGGCGAAAGCACGCAGCTCACCGGACTCCACCGGCTCACCGGGCACCGCCACCAGATAAGCGACCAGGCGCTTGTCACCGGGCCTGTCCTCACGGACGACGACCGCCACATCCGCGATCCCGGGATGCCTGACCAGCACCGCCTCGATCTCACCGAGCTCGATACGGAAACCGCGGACCTTCACCTGGAAATCAGCACGGCCCAGATACTCCAGGCTGCCGTCAGGCTGCCAGCGGGCCAGATCCCCCGAACGGTACATACGGGTCCCCGCAGCCCCATAGGGGTCGGCCACGAACCGGGAGGCCGTCAGATCCGGCCGCCCGTGGTAACCGCGCGCCAGACCCGCACCGGCGATGTACAGCTCACCCACCACGCCCGGCGGGACGGGCTGGAGCCGGCCGTCCAGGACGTAGACCTTCAAATCGGGAATGCCCGCACCGATGACCGAACCCGCCGCGTTCTGGCAGTACACCTCATCCAACGCCAGGTAGGACACATGCACGGTCGTCTCGGTGATCCCGTACATGTTCACCAAAACCGCATCACGGCCATGGGCGTACCAGTCGGCCAGACGCCTGAGCTCCAGCGCCTCACCACCGAAGACCACATACCGCAACGCCAGCTCACGACCATCATCCACGGCCATCAACTGGTAGAACGCCGACGGCGTCTGATTCAGCACCGTCACCCGCTCCCGCTCCAGCAGGTCGAGGAACTCCTCGGGTGAGCGGCTGACGGCGAACGGGACGACCACCAGACGACCGCCGTGCAGCAGCGGCCCCCACAGCTCCCAGACGGAGAAGTCGAACGCGTAGGAGTGGAACAGCGTCCACACGTCGTCCGGGCCGAAGTGGAACCACTCCTCCGTCGACGTCATGAGCCGGATGGCGTTGTGGTGCGGGATCACCACGCCCTTGGGACGGCCCGTGGAGCCCGAGGTGTAGATGACGTACGCCGGGTTGTCCGGCGACATCGCCACGTCCGGGTTCCCGGCCGGGCCGCTCTCCAGGTCGAGCGAGTCGAGCAGTTCGGTGTCGACGATGAAGACGGGCGCGGAGTCCTCAAGGGTGTAGGCGATCCGCTCTTCGGGGTAGTCAGGGTCGATCGGCACGTACGCCGCGCCCGTCTTGAGGACGGCGAGCACCGCGACGACCAGCTCCGCCGAGCGCGGCAGCTTCAGCGCGACGAATTCCTCCGGCCCCGCGCCCAGCTCCACGAGCCGGTGGGCGAGCCGGTTGGCGCGCGCGTTCAGCTCGCCGTAGGTGAGCGTGGTGTCCTCATAGGTGACGGCAGGAGCCTCGGGGTTCCGGGCGGCCTGCGCCTCGAAGACCGCGTGGATCGTCTTGCGCTCACTCGCCGGAACGGGCGCGGCGGTGCCGCCCGCCCAGGAGTCCAGGATGGTCGCCCGCTCGTCCCCGGTCAGCAGCGGAACGTCGGCGACGCGCGCGTCCGGTGCCGCCAGCAGCGCGGTGAGCAGCCTTTCGAACCGGGCGACCAGGCCGCGTGCGGTGGCCGGGTCGTACAGGTCGAGCGCGTACTCCAGCTCCCCGTCCAGCCCCTCGGGCTCCCCGCCGGGCCCGAACTTCTCGGTGAGCATCACCAGCAGGTCGAACCGGGAGACCGCGGCGTGCAGCGGCTCGGGTTCGACGGTGAAGCCCTCCATGTCAAGCCGGGCCTCGGGGTTGTTCTGGAAGGTGAGGCCGTTCTGGAACAGCGGGTGGCGTCCCATGTGGCGCGGCGGGTTGAGCGCCTCCACCAGGCGTTCGAACGGCAGGTCCTGGTGGGCGTAGGCGGCGAGGTCGGTCTCGCGGACCCGGCCGACCAGCTCACGGAACGTCGGATCGCCCGAGAGGTCCGTGCGCAGGACGAGCATGTTGACGAACACGCCGACCAACTCGTCCAAGGCGCCGTCGGTGCGTCCGGCGATAGGCGAGCCGACGGGGATGTCCTCGCCGCCGCCCAGCCGCGACAGCAGCACCGCGTAGGCGGCCTGCGCGACCATGAACGGCGAGGCGTGCGTCTGCGCGGCGAGCTCGACGATGCGCCGGTGGACGGTGGCCGGCAGCCGGAACCTGACGACCCCGCCGCGGTAGGTCGACTCGTCCGGGCGCGGCCTGTCGGTGGGCAGGTCGAGCTGGTCGGGCAGCCCGGCGAGGGCTTCCTTCCAGTAGGCGAGCTGCCGTGACAGCAGGCTCTGCGGGTCGTCCTCGGAGCCGAGCAGCTCCTGCTGCCACAGGGTGTAGTCGGCGTACTGGACGGGCAGCGGCTCCCACCGCGGCGCGACGCCCGCGACGCGGGAGGCGTAGGCGGTGATGAGGTCTTTGGCCAGCGGCGCCAGCGACCAGCCGTCACCGGCGATGTGGTGCAGGAGCAGCACCGCGACGTGCAGCTCCTCCGAAAGGCGCAGCAGGTGGGCGCGCAGCGGCGGCTCGACCGAGACGTCGAAGGCGTAGCCGGCGATCTGGGCCAGCGCCATCGGCAGCCCCGCCTCGGTGACGTCGGCGGTCTGGAGCTGCGGCCGGGCGGCGGAAGGGGTGAGAATCTGCTGGCGCGGGACGCCGCCGGAGACCGGGAAGATCGTCCGCAGCGGCTCGTGGCGCTCCACCACGTCGGCGAGCGCCTCCCGCAGGGCCGTGTGGTCGAGGCGGCCGGTCAGCCGCAGCGCCAGCGGCATGTTGTAGGTGGCAGACGGCCCCTCGAACTGGTCGAGGAACCGCAGCCGCTGCTGGGCGTAGGACAGCGGGATCTGCGCGGGCCGCTGCACCGGGACCAGCGCGGCGCGCGCCGGGGCGGCGTCGACCAGGTGGCGGGCGAGCCCGGCGACGGTCGGGTCCTCGAACAGCAGGCGCACCGGCAGTTCCACGCCGAACGCGGCACGCGCCTTGGCCACGACCCGCATGGCCAGCAGCGAGTTGCCGCCCAGGGCGAAGAAGTCGTCGTCGACGCCCACCTGCTCGACGCCCAGCAGTTCGCCCACGATCCCGCACAGGACGCGCTCCTGCTCGGTGGAGGGCGCCCGGTAGGGGACGGTGCGGGGCGACAGCTCGGGCTTGGGGAGGTTCTTGGTGTCGACCTTGCCGTTGGGGGTCAGCGGGAGCTCGTCCATCACCATGACCGCCGAGGGAACCATCGCCTCGGGCAGGTGGTCGCGCACGAACGCGCGCAGCTCCTCGGGGCTGATCGTCGTGCCGGGGGCCGGCACCACATAGGCGACGAGCCGCTTGTCTGCGGGTCCCCCCTGCCGCGTCCCGGGCTCGGGGGGCGGGGTCAGCAGCAGCCGCTCGTCCACCTCGGGCAGCGCCATCGCGCCGAGCCGCACGCCCGGGTCGGCGACCGCCGCGTCCAGCACCTGGCCGAACCAGCGGGCCAGGGACACCGCGGTCGTCTCGTCGAACAGGTCGCGGGCGTACTCCAGGGTGCCCGACAGGCCGCCCTCGTGCCGCTCCTCCAGCTGGAACTCCAGGTCGAACTTGGCGACGCCGGGGTGCACCGGCTCGACCGCGACGGTCAGGCCGTCCAGCTCCACCTTGGCGGGCGGGTTGTTCTGGAGCGTGAGCATGACCTGGAACAGCGGGTGCCTGGCCAGGGATCGCGCCGGGTTGAGGATCTCCACCAGGCGCTCGAACGGCAGCTCCTGGTGGGCGTAGGCGGCGAGGTCTGTCTCGCGGACCCTGCCGACCAGCTCGCGGAACGTCGGGTCGCCCGAGGTGTCGGTGCGCAGGACGAGGGTGTTGACGAACACGCCGACCGCCTCGTCCAGGACGCTCTCGGTGCGGCCGGCGATCGGCGAGCCGAGCGGGATGTCGGTGCCGGCGCCCAGCCGGGTCAGCAGCGCCGCCAGCGCCGCCTGGAGCACCATGAAGAGGCTGCCCTGGGCGGAATAGGCGAGTTCCCGCAGCCCCGCCAGGGTCCGCTCGGGGATCTCGAAGGCCACCTGCCCGCCCCGGTAGGAGGCGCGCTCGGGGCGCGGCCGGTCCGTCGGCAGGGCGAGCTGGTCGGGCAGCCCGACGAGCCTGCCGCTCCAGTAGCGGATCTGGCCGGAGATCAGGCTGTCGGGGTCGTCCTCGGAGCCGAACAGCTCGCGCTGCCACAGGGCGTAGTCCCCGTACTGGACGGGCAGCGGCTCCCACTCGGGACCCGCCGGCGCCAGGCCCGCCGCGCGGGAGGCGTAGGCGGTGATGACGTCCTTGGCCAGCGGCGCCAGCGACCAGCCGTCACCGGCGACGTGGTGCAGGACCAGCAGCAGCACGTGCTCGTCGGGCCCCAGCCGGTGGACGTGGGCGCGCACCGGGATCTGCGACGCCAGTTCGAAGCCTCGGGTGGCGTCGGCGTAGAGGGCGCCGAACAGCTCCTCGGCGTCGGTGTCGGCGACGGTCAGCGGCACCTCGGCGTGCGGGAGGACCCGCTGGAACGGCGTCCCGTCGATGGTGACGAAGACCGTCCGCAGCGACTCGTGCCGCATCACGACGTCGTTCAGCGCGGCCCGGACGGCGGCCAGGTCCAAGGAGCCCGACAGGCGCAGCGGGATCGGCATGTTGTAGGTGGCGGACGGGCCCTCCAGCTCGTGCAGGAACCACAGCCGCTGCTGGGCGTAGGAGACCGGGACGAACTCGCCGCGCTCGACCGCGACCAGCGGCGGGCGGACCGCGGCCGCCCCCTCCCGGCGGGAGACCAGCTCGGCCAGCTCGGCGACGGTCTGCGCCTCGAACATGGCGCGGATCGACAGGTCCGAGCGGGTCGCCGCCCTGATCCTGGCGACCGCGCGGGTGGCCAGCAGGGAGTCACCGCCCAGATCGAAGAACCCGTCGTCGATCCCGACCTTCTGGACGCCCAGCACCTCGGCGAAGATCCCGCACAGCAGTTCCTCGGTGCGGTCGCGCGGCGGGCGGCTCTCCC
>JAFACJ010000528.1 GCA_023425615.1 Actinomycetes bacterium | reverse complement strand
CGCGGAGGGGGTCCCGGTCGGCCCGAAGGTGTGGAAGGAGCTGGAGGCCGCCGCGGTGAAGCTCGGCGTGGCGGTGCCCGCCGAGGTCTGACCCGGCGCCGCGGGAACGGGGGAGCACACCGCCGATGTGCTCCCCCGCAGGCTTCTGAACTGGACTTTCCCGTAGGTAAGGTGCAGGCTTTCGGTGAGGGAAAGCACAGACGGTGAAGGATCGAGGTACCGATGAGCGCGGCGGAGGAGCGGGGGGAGCCGATCATCGGTCGGCCCAAGAAATGGGCGGCGGGCGTGCCGGGCGTCGTGCACGCGCTGGAGTACTCCCTCGGCCAGACGTCGGTACGGCGGACCGCGCTGACGCTGCTCAACCTCAACCAGGCGAAGGGCCTGGACTGCCCCGGCTGCGCCTGGCCGGAGCCGGGCCCCGGCGAGCGCCATCTGAACGAGTACTGCGAGAACGGCGCCAAGCACACGGGCGACGAGGCGACGTCGCGGCGGGTGACGGCGGAGTTCTTCCGGCAGCACGGGATCTCCGAGCTGGACGGCAGGTCCGACCGCTGGCTCAACCAGCAGGGGCGGCTGACCGAGCCGATGGTCAAGCGGCCCGGCGCCGACCACTACGAGCCGATCGGCTGGGACGAGGCGCTCGGCATGATCGCCTCGGAGCTGCGCGGCCTGGACTCTCCGGATGAGGCGCTGTTCTACACCTCGGGGCGGCTGGGCAACGAGGCGGCGTTCCTTTTGCAGCTGTTCGCTCGGGCTTTCGGGACGAACAACCTGCCGGACTGCTCGAACATGTGCCATGAGTCCAGCGGTTCGGCGCTGGGCCAGACGCTGGGCGTCGGCAAGGGCAGTGTGAGCCTGGAGGACATCTACGAGGCGGACCTGGTGTTCGTCGTGGGCCAGAACCCCGGCACCAACCACCCGCGGATGCTCTCGGCGCTGGAGGAGACCAAGCGCAACGGCGGGAGCGTGATCGCGGTCAATCCGCTGCCCGAGGCGGGGCTGCTGCGGTTCAAGAACCCGCAGAAGCCGCGCGGGATCGTGGGGCGCGGCACGCAGATCGCGGATGTGTTCCTCCAGATCCGGCCCGGCGGGGACCTCGCGCTCTTTCAGATGCTCAACCTGCTGTTGTTGCAGGCCGAGGACGCTGCGCCCGGCACCGTCCTGGACCACGAGTTCATCGCCGCCCACACCACCGGGTTCGACGCCTTCGCCGAGCACGCCCGCACGATCGGCTGGCCCGACGTGCTGGCCGCCACGGGGCTGTCCCGCGAGCAGATCGAGGACGTGCACTCCCGGGTCCTGGCGAGCAAGAAGATCATCGTGTGCTGGGCGATGGGTCTTACCCAGCACAAGCACGGCGTCCCCACCATCCGGGAGATCGTCAACTTCCTGCTGCTGCGCGGCAACCTGGCACGCCCCGGCGCGGGGGTGTGCCCGGTGCGCGGGCACAGCAACGTGCAGGGCGACCGCACGATGGGCATCTGGGAGAAGCCGCCGGTGTGGTTCCTCGACGCGCTGGAGAAGGAGTTCGGGTTCACCCCGCCCGCCGAGCACGGTTTCGACACCGTGGAGGCGATCCGGGCGATGCGTGATGGGAAGGCGAAGGTCTTCCTCGGGGTGGGCGGCAACTTCGTGCGGGCCACGCCCGACAGCGACGTCACCGAGGCGGCGTTGAGGTCGTGCCGGCTGACGGCGCACATCTCGACCAAGCTGAACCGCTCGCACACCGTGTGCGGGGAGACGGCGCTGATCCTGCCGACACTGGGCCGCAGCGACCGCGACGTGCAGGCGGGCGGCGAGCAGTTCGTGACGGTCGAGGACTCCATGAGCCAGGTCCACGCCTCGCGCGGCAAGCTGCCCCCGGCGTCGGAGCATCTGCTGAGCGAGGTGGCGATCATCGGACGGCTCGCCCGCCTCGTCCTGGAGGACGGCCCCGAGGTGCCGTGGGAGGAGTTCGAGGCCGACTACGACGCCGTCCGCGACCGGATCTCCCGCGTCATCCCCGGGTTCGAGGACTTCAACGCCCGCGTGCGCGAGCCCGGCGGGTTCCGGCTGCCCAACCCCGTCAACAGCCATGTCTTCAAGACCCCGTCGGGCAAGGCCGTCTTCACCGCCAACGCCTTCACCAGCCTGGAGGCCCCCGAGGGGCATCTGATCCTGCAGACGCTGCGCTCGCATGATCAGTGGAACACCATCCCCTACACCGACAACGACCGCTACCGGGGCATCAAGGGCTCACGGCGCATCGTCATGGTCAACCCCGCCGACCTGGAGGCACTCGGCGTTCCCGACGGCGGCACGGTGGACCTGGTGGGCGTCTGGGAGGACGGGCAGGAGCGCCGCGCTCCCGGCTTCACCGTCGTCTCCTATCCCACGACGCCAGGATCGGCCGCCTCCTACTACCCCGAGACCAATGTCCTGGTCCCCCTGGACAGCGTCGCGGAGGTCAGCAACACCCCCACGTCCAAGGCCGTCATCGTCCGCCTGGAGGCGGCGCGAGGAGGCCGCGCCTGATGGGCCGGGTCACGGCCCGCCGCCCGGTGGTGCGGATCCTGGACGGGAAGGTCTCCCGGCGGCCCGACACCCTGGCGGTGGAGGAGCCGATGGAACTGCGGGTGGGCGGGCGCCCCCTGACGGTGACCATGCGCACCCCCGGCGACGACTTCGACCTGGCCGCCGGGTTCCTGGCCACCGAGGGCGCCGTCCGCACGGCCGAGGACATCGCGGGCATCCGCTACTGCGCGGGCGCCACCGACGACGGCTCCAACACCTACAACATCGTGGACGTCGTCCTGGCCGACGGCGTCCCGCTGCCTGAGGCGTCGCTGGAACGCAACTTCTATACGACGTCCTCGTGCGGTCTGTGCGGCAAGGCCAGCCTGGAGGCGATCGCCACCCTCGCCCCCTGGGACCTGGCCGAGGACCCGCTGCGCGTGACCCCCGAGACGCTGGCCGTCCTCCCCGACCGGCTGCGCGAGGCACAGCGCGTCTTCGACAAGACCGGCGGCCTGCACGCCGCCGGACTGTTCACCCCCGAAGGCGAACTGCTGTGCCTGCGCGAGGACGTGGGCCGCCACAACGCCGTCGACAAGGTCATCGGCCACGCCCTGCGCGAGGGCCTGCTGCCGCTGCGCGGGCGGATCCTCATGGTCAGCGGCCGGGCGTCCTTCGAACTGGTCCAGAAGGCGGTCATGGCGGGGATCCCCCTGCTGGCCGCCGTCTCGGCGCCCTCGTCCCTGGCCATCGACCTGGCCGCCGACCACGGCATGACCCTGGTGGGCTTCCTGCGCGGCACCTCGATGAACGTCTACACCGGAGCCGGCCGACTGACCTCGCCGTAGGCGCGCCCGGACGCCGGGCGGCTCACTCGCCGTGGGTCTCGGCCTCGCCGAGGCGCAGCCAGGGGCGGGCGAGGGTGAGGAGGGCCAGGGCGGCAAGGAGCACCGAGGTGAGCATGATCAGTGCCATGGGCAGGGAGCTCGCCGTGCCGAAGAGGCCGACGACGGGGGAGACGACGGCGCCGGCGAGGAACTGGAGGCCGCCCATCAGGGCCGAGGTGGCGCCGGGGGCGGTGCGGCCGAGGGTCTGGCCGAGGCTCATCGTGGCGGGGAAGGTCACGCCGATGCCGGCCATGGTGAGGAACAGGGTGATCCAGGTGCCGGCGAAGGACTCGCCGACGGTCGCCACCAGGACGGCCTGGGCGAGGGAGCCGGCGAGGGCGATGCCGATGGCGCAGGTGAGCAGCAGGTTCAGCGAGAGGCGGCGGGCGAGCCTGGCGAAGACGGCGTTGGCCAGGAGCATGCCCACCGCGTTGGAGGCGAAGATCAGGGCGTAGGTGGTGGGCGAGGTGCCGTGGATCTCCTCGAAGACGAAGCTGGAACCGGCGATGTAGGTGAACAGCGCGGCCGAGATGAGGGCGAGGACGAGCGTGTAGCCCATGAGGCCGCGGTCGCGGGTGAGCCGTCCCATGGCGCGGAAGGTGCCGCCCAGCCCGTCCTTGTTGCGGCGTTCGGGTGGGAGCGACTCGGGGACGGCGGCCAGCACCGAGGCGGTCAGCAGGACGCCGATGACGACGAGGGCGGCGAAGGTGGCGCGCCAGGTGGAGACGGAGAGGATCGCGCCGCCGAGCACGGGGGCGGCGATCGGCGCGATGCCGAGCACCTGCGACAGGAGCGTGAAGTAGCGGGGGATGTCGCGGCCGTGGAAGAGGTCGGTGACGACGGCCCTGGCCAGCACCATGCCCGCCGCGCCGCAGACGCCGGCCAGGAAGCGCGCCGCCGTCAGGATCTGTATGTTCGGGGCGAACGCGCAGACCAGGGACATCAGGGTGAAGCCGACAGAACCCCAGACGAGCAGGCCGCGGCGGCCGATGCCGTCGCTGACCGGGCCGATGACGAGCTGCCCGGCGACGAGACCGGCGAGGAACGCGGTCATGGTGAGCTGGACGGCCGAGCTGCTCGTGTGCAGTGCCTCGCCGAGCTGGGGGAAGGCCGGCACGTACATGTCGGTGGCCAGCGGCGCCACCGCGGTGAGGGCGCCGAGGACGGCGATCAGGGCGGCGACGCGCTTGGGCGGCGCGGTGCGCGGACCGCCGGAGCGCGCCGCCTCGGGCTGCTGGGTTGAGGCCGATACCATGCCTAAAATGATAACAGGTAGTTTACTAGTTAACAAAAGGAGTGTGAGGGTGCTGCCCCCGCCTTCCGTCGTCCGCGCCCGGTGGGCCGAGAACCACCGCGACCTCGACACCTCGCCCATGGAGGTGATCGCGCTGCTGAAGCGGATCAACGCGCTGCTGGCCCAGGCCACCGAACCGCTCTACGAGGGGGCGCCGCTCACCGCGCCCGAGGTGGACGTCCTGATCCCGCTGCGGTACGCCGAGCCCCCGGTCATCGCCCGCCGTATCGCCGAACACCACGGCATGTCACGGGCGGGCGTCAGCAAGGTGCTCGCCAAGCTGGAGCGCCGCGGCTACATCTCCCGCGCCCCGAGCCCCACCGACAAGCGGGCGGCGCTGATCACCATCACCCCCGAGGGCGAGGCCGCCATCGACGCCTTCTTCCCGCGCCAGCTCCGGGTGGAC
>JAFACJ010000490.1 GCA_023425615.1 Actinomycetes bacterium | reverse complement strand
GTGCAGGAGCGCGCCCTGGACGCCCAGCGCTGCGACGGCACCGTGCTCGACCCCTTCCTCATCCGGCTCGACCAGGCGGTCACCCTGGCCAGGTCGGGTGACGTCACCGTCGCCTGCGAGTTCGGGGAGGAGACGCTCCGTAAGACTCCTGCCGGTCATAGAACCGACATCATCTACGCCAAAGCGCGTGAAATCCTCGCCGCCATTCCCTCCGACCGGCGCCCCAAGGCCCTCGATGGGCTCAGGGACGCCCTCCACGCAGAAGGACCACGTCAGCACCATGTCTGATCTCGCCGCCGAAGCCCGGATCATTCTTGACAAGGCCTGCCACCACGTCGGCCTCGACCCCGCCGACGCCGACCTGCTGCGGCTGCGCAGCAACGCCGTCTTCCGGCTCCGCGCCCCCGTCATCGTGCGGATCACCACCTCGGCCAGCGCGCCCGCGCGGCTCCCCGCCGTCCTGGCGATGACCCGCTGGCTGCACGCCCGCGGCTTCCCGACCGTGCGGCCCCTGGACGAGGTGGACAACCCCCTGCACGTCGGCGACGCGACCGTCACCTTCTGGCGGTACCTGCCCGCCTGCGCCGACCCGCCCACCACCGCCGACCTCGGCGCGCTGCTGCGCCGCCTGCACGCCCTGCCCGCGCCGCCGGTGGACCTGCCGGCCTTCGACGACCCGCTGCGCAGCATCCGCCATGACGTCCACTACCGTCCCGGCGTCCTCACCCGGCGGGAACGTTCCTGGCTCATCGAGCTCATCGCCGAACTCGACAAGGAGTGGAAGGCGCTGCCCTTCAGCTCGCCGCCGACGACGCTGCACGGCGACGCCTGGATCGACAACCTCCTGCGCCACCGCGACGGCCATCCCGTCCTGTGCGACTGGGACGCCGTCTCCACCGGCCCCCGCGAATGGGACCTCATCCACACCTACCACGGCCGCCACCGCTTCGGCCTCACCACCGGCGACCTGGCGGACTTCACCGCCTCCTACGGGCACGACCTGCGCGACTGGTCCGGCTACGACTCCCTCATGCGCATCCGCGACGTGTACGCCGTCGGCATCCACATCCGCAACGCCCCCGGCGACCCCTTCTCCCGCCGCGAGCTGGCGCACCGCCTGGAGTCCCTCAAGACCGGCGACACCGCCCGCGCCTGGCGCCTGCGCGCCTGACCGCCCGACCGCCGCGCGGTGACGCGCGCCATGGGAAAGCCCGCGGAAGGCAAAATCCTTTCCCTCCTGGTAAAGCCTGGAAAATGAAGGTGTCTCAACGGCGCGTCCGAGCCTCGCCGGGCATCACACCAGGAGGGAGAGGCGGTCTCCCAGGACGGTTTCCGCGGCCTGGACGAGTTGTTCCAGCCGGAGCATCTCCGAGAGGTGGAACTCGGGCGCGTTGGAACGCGCCACGAGGAGCGCGGCGTCGACGGTGCTCAGCGGTGCCAGCCCGTACTGGGTGCCGTCGGTGGCCTGGAAGGCGCGGTAGCGCAGCGGTTCCACGTCCGCGGGCGGCTCGGCGGTCTCCCCGCCGGGGCTGGTGTGGATCAGCTTCCCCGGGCCTACGTGCAAGACCCCCGCCCAGTCGGCGGACAGGATGCCGGGCAGCGCGTCGGCGAGGATCAGCAGGCCGTCCGCGGGATTGGCGGCGAGCTGGCCGATCAGCGCGACGTCGGGGTGCATCCCCTGCGGCTCGACGGTCGGCCACAGGCCCTCCACCTTGACGCCGGGCACCGAGTCGAGGCCGGCGATGAGCCGGTCGGCCGAGGTGCCCGAGGGCCAGTGGACGGTGATGTCGTCCAGCGCCCGCCCCGCCTCGTTCTCCAGGACCGAGAGCTGGAGCACGTCGGCTCCCGCCGCCCCCAGGGTGCGGGCGACCTTGCCCAGCGATCCCGGACGGTCGGGAAGACGAACCCGGATCCGCAAAAGCATGCGCACCTCCTGTAAACGTTCCGTCCCTTTATGTTGCCATATGCGCGTTTCGGCACTGTTACCCGATCGTGTCATTTCCTCAAGATGGCCTATCGTGAGCGTCAACCGACCTATAGGGTTTCTCCACGTGTCCAGTCAGCCCGGTCCTCCAGAAGAAGGCCAGCCGCCCGAGGTGACGCTGGCCGAGCTGCGCGACGCCCTGCTCGGGCTGTCGGCGAGCGTGGAGCGCGAGCACGAGCGCGCCAAGCACCGGGAAGAGATCATCGACCGGCTGCACCGGGAGAACCAGCACCTCCGCCGCGGCGAGCTCGGCCGGGTGCACGAACCCGTGCAGGGCGCGCTCTACCGGCTCTATGACCTGGTCCGGCGCGCGGAACTGGACCCACCGGACGGCACCCATGTGGCGCCGTTGCTGAGGATGATCGGCGACGAGCTCGCCGAGGCGCTCGGCCGCACCGGGGTCGAGCTCTTCGAGGTCGAGTTCGGTGAACCCTACGACTCCGCACGCCACCGTCCCCTGGGCACCGAGCCCGTCACCGACCGCGCGCTCGACGGAAAGGTCGTCGAGGTCTGCGCGGACGGGTTCGCCCGGGGCGAGCTGGTCGTGCGCAGAGCACAAGTCCGTGTCGGCAAGTATCGGGAAGACTGAGGGCATGGCGGTATACGGGATCGACCTGGGCACGACCTACTCCTGCATCGCGAGCATCGACGACGTCGGGCGGCCGACCGTTCTGCGCAACCTGGAGGGCACCGACACCACACCGTCGGTGGTGTACTTCGAGTCTGGCGACAACGTCATCGTGGGAGCCACCGCCAAGGACACCGCGGTCCTCGATCCCGACAACGTCGTCAGCCTCATCAAGCGGGACATGGGGCGCGACGTCCCCCGCGAGATCCACGGGTTCAACTACAACCCCGAGGAGCTGTCGGCGTTCATCCTGCTGAAGCTCGCCACCGACGCCCAGACGGTGACGGGCGAGGTGGCGCGCGACGTGGTCATCACGGTGCCCGCCTACTTCGGCGCGGCCGAGCGCGACGCCACCCGCAAGGCGGGGCGCATCGCCGGCCTGAACGTCATCGACGTCATCTCCGAGCCGATCGCCGCCGCCGTCACCTACGGCGTGCTCAACCCCGAGCACGACCGCACGATCCTGGTCTACGACCTGGGCGGCGGCACGTTCGACACCACGGTCATCGCGCTGCGCGGCGGCCACATCGAGGTCATCTGCACCGACGGCGACCACGAGCTGGGCGGCGCGGACTGGGACTCGCGGCTGGTGGAGCATCTGGCCGAGCGGTTCCGCGCCGAGCACCCCGACGCCGGCGACCCGCTGGATGACAAGCTGACCGAGCAGCAGCTGCGCCGCGACGCCGAGGAGGCCAAGAAGGCGCTGACCTCGCGCACCCAGCACACCGTCCGGGTGATGCACGGCGGCCGCGTCTGCACGCTGGAGATCACCCGCGACGCCTTCGAGGAGCTGACCAAGGACCTCCTGGACCGCACCGTCGAGATCACCGGCCGCACCCTCGACGTCGCCCGCGCCAAGGGCGTCACCGACTACGACGACCTGGTGCTGGTGGGCGGCTCGACCAAGATGCCGGCCGTGGCCACCCGGCTGGAGGCCGAGCTCGACCTCGTCCCCCGGATCCAGGACCCGGACTTGGCCGTGGCCAAGGGCGCCGCCCTGTACGCCTTCGAGGAGACCTTCCGCCGGCTGCTGGCCGACGGCGCGCAGGCCGAGGCCGAGGAGATGGCAAGCCGGGCCGGCCTGTCGAGCGAGCAGCAGCGGCAGATCGCCGCCCGGAAGATCAAGACGGTCGCCTCGCGCGGCTTCGGGATCGTGGTGCTCAACCGCGACACCCAGGCCGAGGAGGTGGTCCATCTGGTGCACGCCAACGACGAGCTGCCGGCGGGCCGCTCGTCTGACTTCTTCACCGTCCACGACGACCAGACCACCGCCGACGTGCGGGTGATGGAGCAGGCCGGCGCGATCGAGTCGCCCGAGCCCGCCGACAACAACGAGATCGCCACCGGCTCGGTGCGGGTGCCGCCGGGCAAGAAGGCGGGCTGGCCGATCTCCGTCACCTTCTCCCTCGACGCCTCGGGACTGCTGCACGTCACGGCCGAGGAGAAGGAGACCGGCGAGCGCCTGGACCTGGAGGTCGAGGTCGGCGGCATGACCGAGGACGACGTCGAGGCCTCAAGGGCGGCGCTCTCGCGCGTTCAGGTGAGCTGAGGGCGTTGTCGTTCGACGACGACTACAAGC
>JAFACJ010000462.1 GCA_023425615.1 Actinomycetes bacterium | reverse complement strand
GGCTGGTGGATGAGCATCCGGAGCTCTTCGAGGGGTGCACGGAGGCGGTCGGGGAGGTCGGCGGGTTCAGTCTCACGGTGCCGGGGGACCGGCGGCTGTACTTGATCGAGACGGCGGAGAAGGGGCTGGCCTGGATGCGGCTGAAGGCCGTGGGGACGGCCGGTCACGGGTCGATGATCCATGACGACAACGCGGTGACGGAGCTGGCGAAGGCGGTGGCGCGGATCGGGGAGCACCGGTTCCCCGTCCGGTTGACCCCGACGGTGCGGCGTTTCCTGGAGCAGGCGTGTGAGGCGTACGGCGTCGAGTTCGATCCGGCGGATCCCGAGGCGTGCCTGCCGCATCTGGGGACGCTGGCGCGGATGATCGGCGCGACGCTCCGCAGCACGCTCAACCCGACGCGCCTGGACGCGGGCTACAAGGCGAATGTGATTCCGCAGCACGCCGAGGCGCAGATAGACGGCAGGTTCCTGCCCGGTTATGAGAAGGAGTTCTTCGAGACGGTCGACGCGCTGCTGGGGGAGAGGGTCGAGCGGGAATTCGTGCACTACGACATCGCGGTGGAGACCCCGTACGAGGGTGATCTCGTCGGCGCGATGGAGGAGGCGCTGACTTGGGCGGATCCGGGCGCGATCCCGGTGCCCTACTGCCTGAGCGCGGGGACGGACGCCAAGTCGTTCGCGACGCTGGGAATGCGTTGCTACGGGTTCGCCCCGCTCCGTCTCCCGGCGGATCTGGATTTCTCCGGAATGTTCCATGGGATCGACGAACGGGTGCCGGTCGACGGTTTGCAGTTCGGTGTCCGGGTGCTCGACAGATTCCTCGACAACGCCTGACTCTTTTACGCGCGCACCCCTCCCCTGTGAACTCTGCGTGGTGCTACGGTAACTCCTCGTAGGAGGAAGCTTTGCCTCCGGGCTCGCGCCCGGTCGGCGGAAGCACGGGAGTCGTCATGCGCACGTGGGTGAGAAACGGTGCCTCGGCCGCCTTGGTGGCCGCGGGCGCCTGCGCCCTCTGTGCCGGGGGGATGTGCGCGGACGTCCCCCTCACCGGGCGGCTCCTGGCGTCCGCCGTGCGGCCAGGCGAGCTTCCCAAGGCGCCGCAGGCGCGCGCTGGTCGCGTCATGGCGGTGCTCGGCGGGGCCCTGCCCGGTCTGCCGGAGCAGGGCCTGCGCGGACGGGGGGCCACGGCGGCCCCCGAAGGCCATCGGTGCAAAGGCCCCGTTCTCGTCCTGCTGGCGGGTTCGGTGCTGACGCTCGTCGCGGCGGCCGGGGCGCTGGCGCGCGGTCGGGCCCGCGGTGGCTGAACCCATGATCGCTTTGCCCGTCCCGGGTGCGCGGCCGGGGCGGGCAAAGCCTTTTTTACGTGTGGCTGTGCAGCGTGCTGCGCTGGCGGATGATCTTCTTGCGGAGCTGGATCCGTCTCCGCCCGTCCCGGTGGACCCGGACGGTGTGCAGCTCCCAGCCGCCGTATTCGGCGTGCTCGGTCATGATCTGCCGGGCGGCCTCCCGTGTGGTGCCCGCCGGCAGATTCACGATGAGATAGGTGTACTCCACCATCAAGGGCATCATGACAGATGGAGGCGATGGGATGAACCCTCGGGGAACGTGTTGAGTCTCATCGGTCTGGGGGCGTGTCATCCTGTCGAGGGTTTATCGTCGCGTCATGTGCGGGAAGTCCGCACGACAGGGATCCGGTGGCTGCACGGTCACACGGGTACCTTCGACGGAAGAAGCCCTCGGGGCGATGAAGTGTCGGATTTGAAGCGATATGGATAGGTCGGAACGCTGTGCCAGCCACTAACGGCAGCAAGCCGGGGGGTACCCGCCTGGTGATCGTCGAGTCGCCCGCGAAGGCGAAGAAGATCGCGGGCTACCTCGGCAAGGGCTATGTCGTGGAGTCCAGCATCGGTCACATCCGTGACCTGCCGGAGGCCGCCGCGCAGGTGCCCGCCAAGTACAAGTCCGAGCCGTGGGGGCGGCTCGGGGTGAACGTCGACCATGAGTTCGAACCGGTCTACATCGTCAACACCGACAAGAAGCAGCAGGTCGCCAAGCTGAGGAAGCTGCTGAGCGAGGCCGACGAGCTCTATCTGGCAACGGACGAGGACCGCGAGGGCGAGGCGATCGCCTGGCACCTGCGCGAGGTGCTCAAGCCCAAGGTCCCCGTGCACCGGATGGTCTTCCACGAGATCACCCCCGAGGCGATCCGCGCCGCGGCCGCCAACACCCGCGAGCTGAACCTCCAGCTGGTGGACGCCCAGGAGACGCGGCGGATCCTCGATCGCCTCTACGGCTACGAGGTCAGCCCGGTCCTGTGGAAGAAGGTCATGCCGAAGCTGTCGGCGGGCCGCGTCCAGTCGGTGGCCACCCGGCTGGTCGTCGAGCGGGAGCGCGAGCGCATCGCGTTCGTGCCCGCCCACTACTGGGACGTCAGCGCGGATCTTGGGACCGGGAGTCCGGAGGAGCCCAACCGGTTCACCGCCAAGCTGGTCTCCGTCGACGACGTGCGCATCGCCCAGGGCAAGGACTTCACGTCCAGGGGCGAGATCAAGGGCTCGGTCCGCAAACTGGACGAGGCCGAGGCCAGGGGGCTGGCCGCGCGGCTGGAGGGCCGCCCGTTCAAGGTCACGTCCGTCGAGCAGAAGCCCTACACGCGCAAGCCGTACGCGCCGTTCCGCACCACGACCATGCAGCAGGAGGCCAGCCGCAAGCTGGGCTTCTCGCCCAAGTACGCGATGCAGATAGCGCAGCGGCTGTATGAGAACGGCTACATCACCTACATGCGCACCGACAGCATCACGCTGTCGGAGACGGCGATCTCCGCCGCCCGCGCCCAGGCCACCGCCCTGTACGGGGCACGGTACGTGCCGGACCGGCCGCGCGTGTACACCAGCAAGGTCAAGAACGCCCAGGAGGCGCACGAGGCGATCCGCCCGGCCGGCGAGAGGTTCCAGACCCCGGCCGAGACGGGCCTTTCGGGCGACCAGTTCCGGCTGTACGAGCTGATCTGGAAGCGGACGATCGCCTCGCAGATGAAGGA
>JAFACJ010000438.1 GCA_023425615.1 Actinomycetes bacterium | reverse complement strand
TCTGTTCATAGAGGGGACGGTTGCACACCGTGACGGTCCGAACTGGGAATTATCCAGCTTTCGTTATTGATCGCGGAGTGATCGCACCGGCACCGAGGGTCGCCGGATCCGGGTGGCCCGGAAGCGGGTACGGCAAGGCCCCGCCGTGAGCACGGCGGGGCCTTGTCCGTTCGCTGCGGGTCAGCCGCCGATCTCGGCCAGGAGCCTGGCTCGCTGCTGCTCGCCGAGGCCGCCGACACGGCGGTTCTCGTCGATGCCCAGCTTCTCGATCAGTGCGGCGACCTTGGCAGGGCCGTAGCCGGGCAGCGCCTTGAGGACCTGGGTGACCTTGGTCTTCTTGGCGACATTGTCCTGGCGGGCGAGCACGTCGGCCAGGCTGAGCGTCCCGGCCTTGAGCGCCGCCAGCAGCTCGCTGCGCTCCTTGCGGGCCTCCTGGGCCTTGGCGAGAGCTTCGGCCCGCTGCTCGGGGGTCAGCGTCGGCAGAGCCATCGTTTCTCCTCGTCGTCGTCGAACCGCCCACGCTGTCGGCCTGGGCGTTACGACACATCATGGCGAACCGCGCCCGTCAACGCCCACTTGAGCAGCGGATTAGTTCGATTCGGCGTGATTTGATGACCGAATGTGATCACGTTCGGCCTGCTGCTCCAGCAGCGCGGCCACCGCGAGGGCCTTGAGCGACCTGGAGCGGATGGGGGAGTCGGTTGTCTGTTCGCGACGCCGGATAACGGTGTCCAAAAGCTCCTCCTGCATGGCTTGTAGGCGGTAGTGGTACACCGTACGCAACAGCCATGGGCCGACCGTTATTCCCGTGCCCGTAGGGGTTCGGGAGGCTGGAGCGCGCTCAGAAGTTGGAGGAGGGCGGCTGGATCGCCGAGACCTGGATCTCGCCGGGGCACGGGCTCCACTTCCAGGAGAGCCGCGCCGGAGCCGCACCCTGGCCGCCTCCGGGGGCGAGGAAGGCGAGCCCGGCGGCGTCGGGGCAGGTCCTGCCGTCGGAGCTGTTGTCGTTGACGACGAGGTAGAAGACCGCCTTGCCGCCCTTCTCCAGGGTGATCGGACCCGGATTCCCGCCGATCGCCCCGAAGTCCGCGGGCACCGGCCCCGTCTTGAACCCCTTCATCCGCGCGCCCTTGGCGTCGTACGGGTAGACGTCGGGACGCCCTTCGAGCGTGCAGGTCGCGCCGTTGTTGACGATCTCCAGCCGCTGGATGTGGGTGCCGGCCCCGCCCTGCCCCCCGGCGAGCGCCAGCGCGAGCTGGGCGTTCCCGCAGGCGGACGTCCCCGGCGTCTTGGACGCCGGCGCGGACGCCGGTGCCGACATCGGCTCGCGCCCGGGCGCCGGAGCCGTCTCGGCGGCCTGCCCGGAGCGTTCGGGCGAGGTCTCGGCGGCGGGTTCGGAACCGCCGCTCGCGCCGCAGGCGGCGCTCAGCAGCAGGACGGAGAGGGCGAGGAACTGGATCCGCACCGGACGCATCGGGTCCTCCCAGGAGCTCGGAGACGGTGGCAAGGCGGGTGCGCCTGAGACGACGAGAGGGTGCGGACCGATGATCCGCACCCTCTCGTGCTGGCGCTCCCGGCAGGATTCGAACCTGCGCTTTTGCCTCCGGAGGGCAACGCTCTGTCCCCTGAGCTACGGGAGCCTGCAACGAAAAGAAGCCTAGCAGGCTTCCGGAGGAGCCTAGTACGGGTTATCCGCCGGGTGTGTTCCCGTGCGAGGCGGGGTGCGGCGAGTTAGCCTCAGCGGGTGGCTGAGAGTCTCGGACGGGTGCTGGTCGTCGACGACGACGAGGTGATTCGTGAGCTGATCGCGGTCAACCTCCGTCTGGAGGGGTTCGAGGTGCACACCGCGGTGGACGGGCATGACTGCCTGGAGCGGGTGGCGGAACTCGCGCCGGATGTGATCACGCTCGATGTGATGATGCCCCGGCTCGACGGATGGGAGACCGTGGCGCGGCTGCGGTCGGATCCCTCCACCGCGCGGCTCGGGGTGGTGATGATCACCGCGCGGGCGCAGGAGCGCGATCTGGAGCGGGGCAGGGAGCTGGGCGCCGACGCCTATGTGACGAAGCCGTTCGACCCCGCGGAGCTGATCAGGACGGTGCGGGCGCTGGCGGGGAGGCCGGAGCAGGCCGAGGACGCAGCGGGGCCGGAAACTGGTCGTTTGTCCAGATGATGGTCGGCTACTCTCGGTGCCGTGACTCCCGGGGAACTGAACGAGGCGGTACTGGCCGCGGTCGCCGACGCGTACGGCGTCCGTCCGCCCAGCGCCTCGATCACCTGGGAGGACACCTATGTCTCGCCGGTCGCCGTGCGGCACCGGCTGGATCCGGCGCCGCTGGCCGAGCGGCTGGCCGGGCTCCCCGGCGTCTCACGGATCGAGACGCGCGGGCCGGGGCTGCTGGCCGTCCATCTCGCGGTCCCCGGCCGGATCGCCGCCGCCATCGCCGGTGACGAGGGGTACGGCCGGGGTGAGATGATCGACGGGTGCTGGGCGGACTTCCCCAGGACGTTCGACAATCCCGGGTTCCGCGTGCGCTTCGCCTACGAGCGCGCCTGCGCGGTGGTGCGCCGGGCCCGCGACCTCCGAGTGCCGCAGGGCGACCCGGCGGCGCTGACCGCGCCGGAGGAGCTGCGGTTGCTCGGGCTGCTGGCGGGGTTCGACGGACACCGAAAACCGATGCTCCGGCTGGAACAGATCGCCGACGCCTACCACGACGTCTACGAGAGTTCCCGCGAGGAGCCCACCCCGCAGCACGGCGCCCGCGTCATCCTGGCCGGCGCCGTGCGTGTCACCTTGAGCAACGGGCTGCGCAGGCTCGGTGAGACGGCGAGAGAGAGATTGTGAGCAGAGTTCATCCCGCGGGCGACAGGCATGCAGACGTCCTGCCCGAAGACCACCCGCTGCCGCCGCCGGCGGACCTGAACGCCCTGGCGACGCCGGTGTGGCCCCGCACCGCCCGCCGGCTGGAGGGCGCCCTCCAGGTCGGCGGAGTGGACGTCCGCGATCTGGCGCGGGAGTTCGGCACCCCGCTGTACGTCCTGGACGAGGAGGACGTGCGCCAGCGCGCCCGAGAGTACGTCGCGGCCTTCGCCGGAGACCTCGGGAACGGTGGCGGCAGCGTCCACTACGCGGGCAAGGCGTTCCTGTGCGGCGCGGTCGTGCGCTGGCTGGCCGAGGAGGGCCTGGGCCTCGACGTGTGCTCGGGCGGCGAGCTGGCGCTGGCGCTGGCCGTCGGCTTCCCTGCCGACAGGATCACCCTGCACGGCAACAACAAGTCGGCCGAAGAGCTGATCATGGCGCTGGAGGCCGGGGTCGGCCACATCGTCGTCGACTCCTTCGAGGAGATCGCCAGGCTGGGCTACCACGCCGAGCGGCTCGGCGTGCGCCCCAAGGTCATGATCCGGGTGACCACCGGTGTCGAGGCGCACACCCACGAGTTCATCGCCACCGCCCACGACGACCAGAAGTTCGGCTTCTCCCGCAACTCCGGCGCGGCCCTGGAGGCGGCGCGGCGGATCCTGGCGCTGCCCGCCCTGGAACTGGTCGGCCTGCACTCCCACATCGGCTCGCAGATCTTCGAGACCGACGGCTTCGAGATCGCCGCGCACCGTGTCGCCGAACTGCTGGTCGCCATCCGCGACGAGCACGGCGTGGTCCTGCCCGAACTCGACCTCGGCGGCGGCTTCGGCATCGCCTACCTGCCGGGCGACGACCCGATCGACGCCAAGCTGATCGCCGACAACATGCGCCGGATCGTGGCCAAGGAGTGCCACTCCTACGGGCTGCCGGTGCCGAGGCTGACGGTCGAGCCGGGACGGGCGATCATCGGGCCCGGCGGGGTCACCCTCTACTCGGTCGGCACGATCAAGGACGTCGAGGGCATCCGCACGTACGTGAGCGTCGACGGCGGCATGAGCGACAACCTGCGCACCGCCCTGTACGGCGCCGAGTACACCGCGAACCTCGTCAGCCGCGAGTCGGAGGCGGGGCCCATGCTCAGCAGACTTGTCGGCAAGCACTGCGAAAGCGGGGACATCGTCGTGCGTGACCTATGGTTGCCCGAAGATATTGCGCCCGGAGACCTGGTGGCGGTCGCCGCCACCGGTGCGTACTGTCGGTCGATGGCGAGCAACTACAACTACGTGACCAAGCCGGCCGTGGTGGCCGTGAAGGACGGCGAGGCGCGTGTCATCGTCCGCAGGGAGACCGTGGACGACCTGTTGAGGCTTGATGCGGAGGTTGGAGAGTCGTGAAACCGGTGCGGGTGGCGTTGCTCGGGTGCGGTGTGGTCGGCACCGAGATCGTCAGGCTGCTGCGCGAGCAGTCCGATGACCTCGCGGCGCGGGTGGGCGCGCCGGTCGAACTGGCGGGCATCGCCGTCCGCCGGCCCGACCGGGTGCGCCCCGGGGTGCCGCAGGAGCTGCTGACGACGGACGCCATGGGCCTTGCCACCCGCGCCGACGTCGATCTGGTGGTCGAGGTGATCGGCGGGATCGAGCCCGCCAGGTCCCTGATCCTCGGCGCGCTGAAGACCGGCAAGTCGGTGGTGTCGGCGAACAAGGCGCTGCTGGCCGAGGACGGCGAGACGCTCTTCGCCGCGGCCCGCGAGTTCGGCGCCGACCTCTACTACGAGGCGTCGGTGGCGGGCGCGATCCCGCTGCTGCGCCCGCTGCGCGAGTCCCTGGTCGGCGACCGGATCCACCGGGTGCTCGGCATCGTCAACGGCACCACCAACTACATCCTCGACCAGATGGACGCCCATGGCGCCGGTTTCGCCGAGGCACTGGAGGAGGCGCAGGCCCTTGGCTACGCCGAGGCCGACCCGACCGCCGACGTGGAGGCGTTCGACGCCGCCGCCAAGGCCGCGATCCTGGCCCGCCTCGCCTTCCACACCCCCGTGACGGCCGCCGACGTGCACCGTGAGGGCATCACCGAGGTCACCGCGCAGGACGTGGCCGGAGCCAAGGCGATGGACTGCGTGGTCAAGCTGCTGGCGATCTGCGAGCGCGCCGAGGACCGCGGCGTCTCGGTGCGGGTGTACCCGGCGATGATCCCCCGCTCGCACCCCCTCGGCTCGGTCCACGGTGCCTTCAACGCCGTCTTCGTGGAGGCCGAGTCGGCGGGGAGCCTCATGTTCTACGGCGCGGGCGCGGGCGGCGCCCCCACCGCCTCCGCGGTCCTCGGCGACATCGTGGCGGTCTCCCGCAACCTGGTGAGCGGCGCCAGCGGCCCCGCGGAGACCAGCTACGCGGCGCTGCCCGTCCTGCCGATGGGCGAGACGGTCACCCGCTACTACGTCCAGCTCGACGTCGCCGACCAGGCCGGCGTCCTGGCCCAGGTCGCCGAGGAGTTCGCCAAGCACGAGGTCTCCATCCAGGCGGTCCGCCAGGAGGGCCACGGCGAGGACGCCCAGCTCGTCATCGTCACCCACCGCGCCCCCGACCACGCCCTGGCCTCCACGGTGGAGTCCCTGCGCACCCACCCCTCGGTCCGCGAGGTCGCCTCGGTGATGCGCGTGGAGGGCGACCTGTAGGCGGAAGCGGCAGGGGGCCGGACGGGATGTCCACATCCTGAGAACACCCCTGGAAGCAGCCCCCTGGACAGCCAATAGACTCAACCCATCCAGCCAGGGCCGAACGGAACCCCGCGCTGGTCGAACGGGAACGCTCACCGCGGGTGGCGCCCACCGTCTGGACCGAGGATCTTGATCGCCCCCAGGCGATCAAGATCTGAGGGAAGACGGTGGATGGAGCGCCACCCGCCGCCGCGACGAAGTCGCGGCCATAAACAGGAGGAGCCTGTGGGCGCTTGGCGCGGGCTGATAGAGGAATACCGTGACCGGCTTCCGGTCACCGACGCGACTCCCGTGGTCACGCTGCTCGAGGGGAACACGCCGCTCGTTCCGGCGCTCCGGGTCTCGGAGCGGACGGGGTGCGAGGTCTATCTGAAGGTGGAGGGCCTCAATCCCACGGGTTCGTTCAAGGACCGCGGGATGACCATGGCGATCTCCAAGGCCGCGGAGGAGGGCGCCAAGGCCGTGATCTGCGCGTCGACCGGCAACACCTCGGCCTCGGCGGCCGCCTACGCGGTGCGGGCGGGCATGGCCTGCGCGGTGCTGGTGCCGCGCGGGAAGATCGCGATGGGCAAGCTGGCGCAGGCGCTGGTGCACGGCTCCAAGCTGCTGCAGGTGGACGGGAACTTCGACGACTGCCTGGAGCTGGCGCGCAAGCTGGCGGTGGACTATCCGGTGGCGCTGGTCAACTCGGTGAACCCGTTCCGGCTGCAGGGCCAGAAGACCGCGGCGTTCGAGATCGTCGACGCGCTCGGCGACGCTCCGGACGTGCACTGCCTGCCGGTCGGCAACGCGGGGAACATCTCGGCCTACTGGATGGGCTACAAGGAGTACGCGGCGGACGGCATCGCCTCGCGGCGGCCCCGGATGATGGGTTTCCAGGCCAGCGGCGCCGCCCCGTTCGTGGCGGGCGGCCCGGTGTCCAACCCGCAGACGATCGCGACGGCGATCCGGATCGGCAATCCGGCCTCCTGGGATCTGGCGAGCAACGCGCGTGATGAGTCGGGCGGCGCGATCGGCGCGGTCACCGACCGGCAGATCCTGGCGGCGTACCGGATGCTCGCCCGCGAGGAGGGCGTCTTCGTGGAGCCGGCTTCGGCTGCCTCGGTCGCGGGCCTGCTGCAGGCCCGTGAGCAGGGTCTGGTGGAGTCGGGCCTGAAGGTCGTCTGCACGGTCACCGGCAACGGCCTGAAGGACCCGGACTGGGCGATCTCCGGCGCTCCCGCCCCCACCACGGTGCGGGTGGACGCGCACGAGGCCGCCTCGGCGCTCGGGCTGGCAT